>JAZSCY010000112.1:0-2669 GCA_045530875.1 Eubacteriales bacterium | reverse complement strand
CGCGATTCACACAGCGGTGGATGCCGGAGCTACCCAGATCGCTATCTGTGACAGCGCCGCAGAGATGCTGCCGGACGATTTCGCTGTTTTTGCCCAGGAGATCGTAGATAGTGTTTCCGTCCCTGTGGGCGTTCGCTGTGATAATAAAAACGGTCTTGCATGTGCGTCGGCATTGGTAGCTGTGCGGCGCGGTGTGGATTTTGTCAAGACCGACGTAAACGGACGGGTAACCCCCTTGGAGACGCTCGCCGGTGTGATCCATACCTGCGGAAACACTTATGATTTCACCTCGAATATTCACCAGACGGAGTTGCGCCGGACGGTGAATCAGATTCTCCGCATTACCGGTAATGCCAAGGATACCGATATGGGCACAGCGGCGGTGGATGCTGGATCCCAGAATATCCATTTGGACGCAAACGATGATGCCGCGGCAGTCACCAGAGCGGCTGTCCAGCTGGGCTATGATCTTTCCGAGGAAGATCAGGCAAAGGTATACGAGGAGTTCCTTCGTGTGGCTGACGGTAAGATCGTGGGCGCCAAGGAACTGGATGCCATCGTAGCCAGCGCCGCACTGCAGGTTCCGTCCACCTATAAACTGGATAATTATGTGATCAACAACGGCAATATTATTTCCGCCAGCGCACAGATCACGATGGTGAAAGAGGACAAAAAACTGCAGGGAATCAGCATCGGCAACGGACCGATTGATGCCGCGTTCCTGGCGATTGAGCAGATCATAGGTCATCACTATGAGCTGGATGATTTCCAGATCCAGGCCGTCACCGAAGGGAAGAGTGCTGTGGGCTCTGCTGTGGTAAAACTCCGTTCTGACGGTAGAGTGTATTCCGGACGTGGTGTTTCTACGGATATTATCGGCGCCAGCATTCGCGCGTATATCAGCGCTGTGAACAAGATTGTATATGAGGAGATGTAAGCATGAAGCTTTCTTTTTCAACAAAAGGCTGGCATAACAGCACATTTGATGATTTTTGCGATGTAGCACAGGATCTCCGTTTTGAGGGAATCGAGCTGCACAATATATACAACCGTCTGTTCACCGATAAGGACGGCGCATTCCACGATTATGCGGCGGCGGCAACGCTTCGCATGCTGTATGAAAAGAAACTGCAGATTCCTTGCCTGGATACGATCTGCGATGTTGCAGATCCTAAACAAGCGGAAAAAGCAGAGGAAGAAATCTCCCGCTGCCTGGAAATTGCATCCAATCTGCACATCCCCCACGTTCGCCTGCATGCAGTGGACGCCTCTTGTGCGGATGCGGTGGAGCAGGTATATGCCCTCGTTTCCAAAATGCTTCCCATCGCTGAAGATAAAGGCGTAACGCTGCTTATGGAAACATCCGGCGTGTTTGCAAACACCGGTGTATTGCGTGATTTTTTGGATCGCTTTGCCTGCGATCATCTGGCGGCATTGTGGCAGTTATCTGCGGCGCATTTCTACGGCGGTGAGACACCGGATAAGGTGATTCGCAATCTGGGTGCGTATGTGCGTCACGTGCAGTTCCATGATGCAAAAATGACGGAAAACGGCATGGAATATTGCCTGGCCGGTGAGGGCGATCTCCCCATCGAGGCCATCATGCTCGCACTCCGCTCTGTTAACTATGACGGATTCATTTCTCTTGTGTGGAATCCCGAATGGTGCGAGGAGCTGGATGATATGGAGATCATTTTCTCCCAGTACGTTAATTTCATCAAACAGTTCAGCGACACATCCAAGAACGAATCCACGCTGTATTACAACAATCGTCACACCGGTAAGTACGTGTGGAAGAAGGAATTGCTGATCGATGCCACCTTCTCCGATGTGCTGGACCGTATGGTGGAGGAATTCCCGGATCAGTATGCGTTCAAGTATACCACTTTGGATTACACCCGCACCTACAGCGAATTCCGGGACGACGTGGATACCTTTGCTCGTTCTCTGATCGCGCTGGGTGTCCGTGCCGGCCATCATGTGGCTGTTTGGGCATCCAATGTGCCCCAGTGGTATATCGCCTTCTGGGCTGTTACCAAAATTGGTGCCGTTCTGGTTTCTATGAATACCGCCTACAAAATTCATGAGGCAGAGTATCTGCTGAAGCAGTCGGATACCCATACTTTGATCATGACGGAAGGATCCAAGGATTCCAACTATTCCGCCATCATCGCGGAGTTGTGTCCCGAGCTGGAAAACACCAAGCCGGGCAGTCCTCTCCATAGCCGCAGATTGCCTTTTTTACGTAATGTAATCACTGTCGGATTCCAGCAGAAGGGATGCCTTACATGGAACAACGCCATCGAGCGCTCCACCCAGGTTCCCGTGGAGGAAGTGTACCGTATGGCCGCCGCTGTGGATAAGGATGACGTGTGCAATATGCAGTACACCTCCGGTACAACAGGTTTCCCCAAGGGAGTTATGCTGACCCACTATAACATCGTAAACAACGGTAAGTGCATCGGTGATCGTATGGATCTCTCTACCGCAGACCGTATGATGATACAAGTGCCTATGTTCCATTGTTTTGGTATGGTGCTTTCTATGACAGCGTCTATGACACACGGTACTACTATGTATCCGTTGCCGTATTTTTCGCCAAAACCTGCACTCGCTTGTGTTCACAATGAGCATATTACAACATTCAACGGCGTACCTACAATGTTTAT
>JAZSCY010000233.1:0-4114 GCA_045530875.1 Eubacteriales bacterium | reverse complement strand
GTATACAACGGCGGCATTTCGGGGAGATAACCAATGTGGGATTTTGCCTCCACTGGATCTTCGTAGATATCAAATCCGCCGATGATTACCTCGCCGGAAGTGGCGGCAAGACAACCAGTGATGATATTCATTGTGGTAGATTTTCCGGCGCCGTTCGGACCGAGAAAACCGTAAATATGTCCTTTCTCAATATGGAAGCTGATATCGTCCACTGCTAAAAAGGAACCGTATTTTTTAGTCAGGTGATTAACTTGAATCAAGATATACTCATCCTTTCCGTCAATAATGTACTACCAAGAAACATTGTACCATATTTTCATGAAAAATGTCTGAATTTTTTCGTAAAATTCAATGATTTTTCAGAAACGGGCGTGAAAAGTCATCCGTTTCATGCAAAATCCGCAAGAATTCAGCAATTATTCTTGCAAAACTGTGCTTTTTCCGTTATAATATATGTTGGTATCGTATAGATGTCGTTTTTGAATGATAAGCCCGCGCCTCTTGTGTGGGCGGAAACGGTTGGTTTTGATGGGAAAAGATATTGGAATTGACCTTGGCACAGCGACTGTCCTTGTGTATGTGAAGGGCAAAGGCATTGTTTTGAAAGAGCCTTCCGTTGTTGCCATCGATCGCAACACGGATAAAATATTAAAAGTAGGACGTGCCGCCCAGGAAATGCTTGGACGTACGCCCGGTAATATAACGGCTATTCGTCCCCTACGTGATGGTGTTATCAGCCAGTACGAGGTGACTCTTCGTATGCTGCAGCATTTCATTCGCCGTGTGTGCGGCCCCTCTCTGATTTTTAAGCCGCGTGTAGCCATTTGCGTGCCCAGCGGAATTACGGAAGTGGAAACCAGAGCAGTTTGGGATGCGGCTGTGCAGGCAGGTGCCAAGCGGACCTATCTGATAGAGGAACCGGTAGCAGCTGCATTGGGCGCCGGAATCGATATTTCCATGCCCAACGGACACATGATCGTTGATATTGGTGGCGGCACTACGGATATAGCGGTAATTTCGCTGAACGGCGTGGTTGTTTCCGAGTCGATCAAAGTGGCCGGAGATAAGTTTGACGAAGCAATTATCCGCTACGTACGCCGCAAGCACAATGTACTGATCGGCGAAAGAACTGCGGAGGAGGTCAAGCGAAAGATCGGCTGTGCTTGGCCCAGGGAAGAGCCTGTGATGATTGAGGTGAAGGGACGCTGTCTGGTGCAGGGCCTGCCTCGTGTCATTCGCCTCAGTTCTATGGAGATGCCGGATGCCCTCGAGGAGCCTATTACCTCCATCGTTGAGTCGGTTTGCTCCGTCATTGAAAAAACACCGCCGGAATTGATCGGTGATATTCTGCACAACGGAATCGTGATGACAGGAGGCGGCAGTCTTTTGTACGGATTCGATCGTTTGATTGCCAATGTAACCGGAGTCCGTACTCGCGTTGCGGATCACCCGATATCTTGCGTGGCGATTGGCACCGGAAAATATCTCGACTTTATTTCCGCTTTCCCCGAGGATGGCATGAATCTGCCCCGACATCTGCGCTGATTTGTTTAGTAAAGATCACCCTTTTTCGGGTGATCTTTTGTTTTGGAATATTTTGCGGTTTCTGTTGCCGTCAATGTAAATTCGTGGTATAATTCCAGTATCTGAAATACTCGATATGATCCATGAGGTGTATATGAAAACGTGGCTTCGCAATGTTCTGATCGTTGTGTTCATCCTGTGCCTGTCTGTCGCATTTGCTGGCTGTGACAAGGAGCCGGATGATTTTCCGTTGGTTGATGTGCCGGAATTCACCGGTTTTTCCGTGGGGGATCTGCAGAATTTCCTCGTGATTCATCCGGAATACTGCTCGGACGAGCTTTTCCAGGCTGGTAAGGCTTTTTGCAGTGCGATTGAAGCTAAGACAGGTGTGCGACCGGTGTATAGATCCTCTTACGTGGATGGCACAGCGCCGGAATATACGGAAGGGGAATATGAGATTCTGCTCGGCTCCTGTGATAACCGTGAGGAGGCGATGGAGGCTTCCAAAAGCGTTCGTGTGGCAGATTACGGCTATCGTCTGATTGATAAGAAAATCGTGTTATTCGGTGTGTCGGATGAGACGCTTATGCAGGCGATGGATACGTTTGTTAGTAAGGTAGTAAATAACTGCACATCCGACATGGAGAGCGCATTCTATTCCAGCACCATGGATTATATGTACGAGGCAGATTATGAGATCGACAGCGTTGTTTTGAACGGAATTCCGCTTTATGAATACGGTATCGTTTATCCGGGCAAAGGCGAGCTTCAGGAGATGAAAAGCGCGGAGAGACTGGCGGCTGTGCTTACTAAGAAAACAGGATACGTGCTGCCCGTGGCTTCTGATTCGTCCAAGAAAGTGAATAGAAGCCAATGGATTTCCGTTGGCAGCACGAAGATTACGGATCAAAGCGCATATCCCGCTTTGAGTGACGGTGCGTATTCCATCCGGACGGATAATGGTGGAAACGTTTTGCTGGCCGCCGGTGATATAAGTGGAGTTGCCGGTGCGGTGGATGCCTTGCTCGAAGAACTGACGGGAGCAGGTGCGAGAGTGGAATTCAGCCTTGATAAGGAAATCTCCGGCACAAACACACTGGATCAATACACGATCATGAGTTTCAATATTCTGACTACAAAGCCCGACGAGGCGCGCATCAACCGGGTGGTCAATACGATCTTGCATGCGGATCCCGATACAGTCGGTTTGCAGGAGGTTTCCCCCTACTGGATGGATATACTGAAGAAGCGCCTGGGTGACACATACGGATACGTAGGCGAGGGACGTGACGGCGGCCACAACGGCGAGTACAGCTGCATTTTCTATAAAAAAGCTCTCTTTGAGGTGTTGGACAGCGGCACATACTGGCTTTCCGAAACCCCGGATAAAGTGTCTTCCTACGAAACATCTGCCTACAGACGCATTATGACCTTTGCTAAATTGCGCTGTAAGAGCAGTGGCCAGGAGTTTGTGCATATCAATACCCATCTGGATCACGAAAGCCTGGAGGCGCGCATATTCCAGGCGGGCGTGCTTATTAGTTTTGCTCAAAAACATGCCGGCCTTCCCACGATTATGACCGGCGATTTCAACTGTGTCGCATCCGAGGAGACTTATAAAACGGTGATTGGCGCAGGCTTCTCCAATGCTGCGTTGGAGGCAGCCGTAACCGAAAAGAAAGCCACCTTCCCCGGAAACGGTAAGGTAATCGACTTTGCCTTTTGCAATTCCGCTGTATATCCTATGGAATACGAAGTGATCGATGAAAAGGTGGACGGCGAGTATCCGTCGGATCATTATCCGATCCTGGTACGTTACGGAATGTAAAGTAAATGTGAGGAAAGTGTATGAATTTTAATCTGCATGAGACGGCAAACAAGAATATCATCGTTGTTGCCCACCGCGGTACTTGCGGTGGGAATATCCCTTGCAATACGTTGGCTTCCTATGGTATTGCCCTGAAGCAGGGAGCGAATATGATTGAAGTGGATGTGGAAATGAGTGCGGACGGAAAACTGTTTGTGTTCCATCCCGGTATGGAACCCTGGCACCTGTTCCACAGAGAGAGAATCAGCCGCATGAACTCCGAGGATATTGCACATCTCCGCTTTGTGAATATGGACTGTGCCAAGACACAGTTTGGTATCAACACATTTGATGAGGTCCTTGAGGCCTTCAAAGATAAGTGTTACATAAACGTGGATAAATTCTGGGGTCATCCGAAGGAGATTTCTGATGCCATCCGCCGCCATAAGATGGAGGATCAGATCCTCGTCAAATCCACCCTCTCCGACAAGGTGTTGGATGTGCTTGAGGAAGTAGCACCGGAAATACCTTTTATGGCCATCGTGCGCGATACGCACGATGCGCACGAATCCCTGATGCAACGAAGCATCCATTATATCGGAGCGGAGGTATTGTTCAAATCCGAGGATTGTGAGGTTGCCAGTCCTGCCTTCATCGAAAGGATGCACAAGGATGGAAAACTGGTGTGGGTGAATTCCATCATCTACGATTATAGGGAGCAGCTCAGCGCCGGACATTCCGACGACACGGCACTTACCGAAAGTGAGGAGATCGGCTGGGGAT
>JAZSCY010000242.1:0-5253 GCA_045530875.1 Eubacteriales bacterium | reverse complement strand
TGGAAGGGGAGCCATATTATCGCCAGGTGAAGGAAACGCTGACCTACATGGTCAGCCAGGCGGAGGTGTCCGTCCGTCAGCTGATCACGCCGGATATGCCGTCCCGGGAAAAGTTGTTTTATTACCAAAAGGCCGCCGGATTGTACGAAGTTCTTCTGGACGGCCGGTACGGAGGTATATTTGAGGGATCTCTTGTGTGGGATTACATGCACTGTGCCTCCTTGCTTGGGGAAATGGATCGGCACTCTGAGGCCGACGCCTACATGGAGAAAATTTTCGCCGTGTGGGATGGGCATTTGAACGCAAGGGGAAGCATACAGATATCGGATCTGTTGTTCATCAAAGGATATCCCAAAATGAAGCACCCGGGGATCAGTTTTGTTCGTCAAATGCAGAAAATGCGGGAGGATCCCCATCTGGCCCCGTATCACGAAAAAATCCAGGATTACCTTACCCGGTATGCCGAATGCTTCAAGATCAAAATATAACAAAAAAGCACCTCGTAAAGAGGGATCCCTTTGCACGAGGGCGTCTCTACTTTGCGTTGTGTCAACGGCAGGTTGAGTGGGGCGTGCCATCGGAGGCGGAGAAGGCGGGAACCGTCGGGAAAAATAAACGACGCGGTTATTGGATTTTCCCGGGCGATATGCTACAATACTATCAGGATATCCTATAACTTTTGTTTCAAGGATGGGAAATATGAGTGGATTTGAAAATTTTCAGTATATCATCGCCGAAGAACGCCGCCGTGCCAAATTGACCCAGGAGGCCCTGGCCCGCATCCTGGGCGTGACCCCGCAGGCGGTGTCCAAATGGGAGAACGGCATCGGATATCCCGATGTGACACTTTTTCCTGCTATTGCACGGGCGCTGGATGTGCCGATCGAGCGGCTGTTCGGGGAGGAACGGAGAGGCGGCCAGGAGAAAGATCCTCCGGCGGAGTACGCGGGGATGCCCCTTGTCTGCCGATGGAAAGCCAATCTCTGCTATTCTTCCAAGCAGGCTGTATCCATTGACGAGCAGAATGGTAAGGTAGAGTTTGTTGACGGCAGTACGGCGGATCTTTCTGAGGGCTGTGTGATCAACTGCGGCGAGGGTGAGGTGCGCATTTTTCGGGCGGAGGAAATCATATCGGAGGACGGCGGAGCGAGCGTGGATGTTCCCTTCGACGCCTCGCAGATCGATGCCTTCGAGGAGATGAAGATGAGCCTGGGCTGGCCTTGTACCGTGAAAATCTGCAAGCCCGACGGCGGCGGACGGCGCGTTCTTGCCCAGGGAAGCGAGGGATTCATCCGGGCGCTGAAGGTGGATACATCCGCTGGACGGCTGACGGTGGAAGCAAACAATTATCATGGGAATGTTCCGGAAGCCGAAACCGACCGCAACCGTCTCTTGATTTATACGGAGTTCACTCGTGGCCGGGCATTGGAGATGTCTGTGAATGGACGCGTAGGATGCAGTATAGAGCCTGATTTTGAACGCGCGAAGATTACGATCAACGGATGTGCTTCTATGACGGCAGACAGTTTTGAGGAAGGCTCTTTGTGCATCAACGGAAGCGGAGATGTGCGAATAAATGCGTTTGAGAAATTGGCAGATGTGAAAATCAACGGCAGCGGATGTGTACAGGCCGAGCGGATAGGGGCGGCTAAGATTACCATCAATGGCAGCGGAGATATCACTGCGGGAGATGTAGACGGTCTTGCTGAAATAGCAGTAAATGGCAGCGGCGATGTGGATATAAATAATTGCCTTAGTGCCAAAATCAGAATTTCAGGCAGCGGAGATGTAAACATTGCGAACATCCGCGGTAGTGCCGAAGCCCGAATCCATGGCAGTGGCGATATCCGCTGCGCCGGGGAGATTGAAACGCTGAAATTGCGCATTCACGGTTCCGGCGATTTCCATGGTGCGGAGTTGATCGTGGGCGAATCCGATATCAAAACGGCGGATGGATCCCGGGCAGAGATCCATATCGGCCGTATCCGGGGACGTTCCGTCGAGTACCTTGCCAAAGAAACCATCCTCCGCGTCGGACAACGGGGATAACAAAAAAGCACCTCGCAAAGAGGTGCTTTTTATGATGCCATTTATGCGCCGAAGAACAGCCAGATAAAGATGTACGCGGGGATAATGGCCGCCAGCGTGAAGGGGATGCCAATGCGGAAGAAGTCGCTGTTTTTGACCTCGTATCCTTCCTTCCGGAGGATGCCGATGCCGGCGATGTTGGCGGATGCGCCGATGGGGGTGATGTTGCCGCCCAGGGTGGCACCGGAGAGAAGTCCGAAATACAGCGCTGTGGGATCCACACCCATCTGCTGTGCCAGAACGGCGATGACCGGCAGCATGGTGGCCACGTAGGGAATATTGTCAATAAATGCGGAAATCAGAACGGATGCCCACACGATGATGGTGTACATGAGGAACATATTGCCGCCGCCCAGATCGGCCAAAAGCTGACCCAGGGCCGCGATCACGCCGGTGTGCTTCATACCGCCGATCATGAGGAAAAGGCCGATCAGCAGCCCAAGCGACTCAAAATCGATATCCTTCAAGGGAGTAATCAAAGCGGAGACGTTTTTCTTTTTGATCAGATTGTAGATCAGTCCGATGACGAGAACGGCACAGCAGATAAGACCGTTGATCTCATCCGGCAGATTCCAAGTGTCGGGTGCAAAGGAGGCACAAATCAGAAGACCGATGGTGCCCACCAGCAGAACGGTGGGAACGTAGTCCGTAACCTGGGTGCGCTCGGTTGCCTTCGGGATGGGATCCTTTTCCCGGCGGAACAAAAAGGCCAGAATGACAGCGGAAATAACGGCGCCCAGCTCCACGGCGAAAAATATACCGGGCTTTCCGTTGTACCAGAAGAAATCCATAAAGCTCATGCCCAACTCCGAGCCCAGCATGATGGCGGTGGTGTCGCCGACCAGCGTAGCCGCGCCCTGCAGATTGGAGGACACCGCGATACCGATCAGGAAGGGGACGGGATTGGTTTTCAGCTTGCGGCAGATCTCCAGTGCCACGGGGGCAACCATAAGCACGGTGGCCACGTTATCCACAAAAGCGGAGATCACACCGGCGAACAAAGACAGGGATACGGCGGCCCACATGACGTTGGGCACCTTTTCCATGATCAAATCGGCCAGAAGGGCGGGCATTTTGCTTTCGATGAACAGAGAAACCAGGCCCATGGTGCCGGCGATCATAAGAAGCACGTTGAAATCCAGTTCTCCGATCACGTTGCCAAGAGGAAGCATGCCGGTGACAATAAAAATAACGCCGGATGCCAGCGCAATGTAGGGACGGTATTTGCTGAAGGTGAGCATAAGAATATAGGTAATAGCGAAAAGAATAATAGCGGGTATCATAGCAGATCCTTTTCCACAAAGTATTATCATATATATAACATATGTGTCCGCCTCATATTATAGCGCATCCGGTCGTATTCTGTCAAGGGAGTTGTTGTAAATACAAAAAAGACTGCCAGCGGGAATGCATGGCAGTCCGGGGAATCAGATCCGGTGCTTCATCTCAAAATGAATCAGGAAGGAAAGCAGGGCACGGAGTACGATGACGATGGCCAGAACGGTCAATTCCTCAAAATCCCGTACGGAAACGGTTTTGAGAATCTCCGCCGCCATCTTGAATTCCAAACTGAGGGCCAATCCGTTGGCCAACTGGAATTTGATGTCGTAGGCATTCTTTTTGATCAGCCCGTACAAATAGTGGATAAAGGCGGACAAAGCCGACACCGCCACCACAAAAATGCCGATCAGCTCGCAAAGGGGGATCAGGATATCCAGAATGATGGTTACAATATGTTCCAGCATGACTACACCTCGTTATTTTTGATGTGCGGGATGCAAAAAATGTTGAACTGTCTGTAGTATACCATACGGGGGACAGGATTGCAAGAGGGAAGAGGAGGAAGTGATGCCCTCAAATCGGCGATGAGAAAATGTTTTTGAGCGAGGCACGGGCAAAAAGAAGCCGAAATTTAAATAACGCGGTTATTGGAATTTGCGGAACAATATGCTATAATACTATCAGAAACGCTGGATAAATTCCAATCATACGGAGGGCATCATGGAAAAAAAATATGTAAACGCCGCGTTCCCGCATATGCTGCACGGCGGAGACTACAACCCCGATCAGTGGCAGGCATATCCGGAGGTACTCGAGGAAGATATGCGGTTGATGAAGCTGGCGGGATGCAATGCCATGAGCGTCGGCATCTTTGCCTGGGCGGCATTGGAACTGGAGGAGGGCAAGTTTGACTTCTCCTACCTTGACAAAACGATCGATGACGTATACAAAAACGGCGGTCGCATCGTGCTGGCAACACCCAGCGGTGCCCGTCCCGCCTGGATGTCTCACAAATATCCTGAGGTTCTGCGTGTCAATCCGACATTTCACCGTAATATCCACGGTACCCGGCACAATCATTGCTACACCTCCCCCATCTACCGGGAAAAGGTGGCCATCATCAACAAAAAACTGGCGGAGCGCTACGGAAATCATCCCGCCGTCATCATGTGGCATCTCTCCAATGAGTACAGTGGCCGGTGTTACTGTCCTCTCTGTGTCAACGCCTTCCGCGACTGGCTCAAAAAGAAATACGGCACGCTGGAGAATTTGAATCACCAGTGGTGGACGGCATTTTGGGCCCACACCTATACCGACTGGAGCCAGATTGATCCGCCCGTGCCCACCGGCGAAACCTGCACCCACGGTCTGAACCTCGACTGGAAGCGATTTTGCTCCTATCAGACCGTCGATTTCATGAAATCCGAAATCCGGACGGTAAAAGCCATCGCCCCGCACATTCCCGTGACGACGAACCTCATGGGTTTCCATCCGGAGGTGGATTATCAGGAAATGGCCCGGGAGTTGGATGTGGTGTCCTACGACATCTATCCCCAGTGGAAGGGCGTGGAATCCGATATTCTTGTGGGTGCGGAATCCGCCCTGCTGTACGATCTGAATCGCTCCCTCCGCCACCGTCCCTTCATGTTGATGGAAAACACGCCGAGCCACGTGAACTGGCATCCCTACAACAAGTTGAAGCGGCCCGGGCAGCATATGCTCGCGTCCATGCAGGCCATCGCCCACGGATCCGATACCGTGCAGTATTTCCAGTGGCGTAAGAGCCGCGGCTCCTCGGAAAAATTCCACGGTGCTGTGGTGGATCACGTGGGAAATGAGAACACCCGCGTTTTCCGCGAGGTATCGGAAGTCGGCGCCCGCCTG
>JAZSCY010000048.1:0-2801 GCA_045530875.1 Eubacteriales bacterium | reverse complement strand
AATTCACGATACTGGGAATACAGCAGTTTCAATTCACCCGCAACCTTTTTCATTCCCTTCAGCTGAGCGGATCCGCCGACACGGCTGACGGAAATACCGGGGTTGATGGCAGGCATAACACCCGCGTGGAACAATTCCGTTTCCAAAAAGATCTGACCATCCGTGATGGAGATCACGTTGGTGGGAATATAGGCTGACACATCCCCGGCCTGGGTTTCAATCAGCGGGGGTGCCGTGATGGATCCCCCACCGTACTCCGGGGCAACACAGGCCGCACGTTCCAGAAGGCGGGAATGGAGATAGAACACATCACCCGGATAAGCCTCACGTCCCGGAGGACGACGGATCAAAAGAGACAGTGCACGGTACGCCACGGCATGCTTGGACAAATCGTCATAAATAATCAGTACATCCTTGCCTTGCTCCCGGAAATATTCCGCCATAGCACATCCGGAATACGGTGCAACGTACTGCAGCGGAGCCGATTCCGACGCAGACGCCGACACGATAATGGTATACTCCATAGCGCCTGCGGCAGAAAGAACATTGGCCAGTTGAACCACAGAGCTGTTCTTCTGTCCAATCGCTACGTAAATGCAGATCACATCGGCGTTTTTCTGATTGATGATCGTGTCAATCGCTATCTCCGTTTTACCGGTCTGTCGGTCACCGATGATCAACTCTCGCTGACCGCGCCCGATGGGGATCATACTGTCAATGGCTTTAATTCCGGTCTGCAAAGGCACAGATACGCTTTTGCGTTCGATAATTCCCGGCGCTTCCGATTCAATGGGACGAGAATGCTCCGTAACGATCGGTCCTTTGCCGTCGATTGGTTCACCCAGAGCATTGACAACACGCCCCAGCATAGCATCACCCACCGGAACCGACAATACTTTTCCGGTTCGCTTTACGGATGAACCTTCACGAATGTTATTTACATTGGACAAAAGAGCCACAGATACCGTTTCGGATTCCAGATTCTGCGCCATGCCAAAGCTTCCGTCCTCAAATTCGAGAAGCTCGCTGGCCATACATTCGCGCAGACCGTAAACGCGGGCAATACCGTCACCCACCAGGATAACTGTACCCGTTTCTTTCATCTCGATTCTGGATGTATAGTTGCGGATCTGTTCTTTGATTACGTTGCTGATTTCTTCCGGTCTAATATTCATGCTCTCATCACATCCTTTACATCATGCAAACGATGGCGCAAACTGCCATCCATGATTTTACCGTCGGCCTCCACAATAACGCCGCCCAATATGCTCTCATCCACCACGTATTCCGCCACCACGCCGCCGCGCAAGGATTCTTCCAGTTTGCGGATCAGCGTTTCTTTTTCATCCACAGTCAGCGGAACAGCCGTGGTAATCCTGGCATGAATCACCCGCTCCGCCGCATCCAACAGCGATGTATATGCGTCGTATGCATCAAAAAAGCAAGCGATTCTTCCCTTTTCACACATAAGTTTCACAAGGGAAAGAACATGTTCCGGCACCCGTTCGCCAAACGCGGCATCCAAAATACTCAGCCTTTCACCCAGGGAAATCCCCGGTGACGAAAGCAATTCCAGATAATCCGGATTCTCCAAAAACGAATCACGGATGCAAGAGAGCGCCGGTGCATACTGCTTTTGCTCGCCTGTTTCCATAGCCAGCATGTATAATGCCGTGCCGTATTCCTTACCGATATCACTCATTGCCGTCACCAACCGTCTCAATGAAGGATTCGATCAGCTTTCGATGATCCTCCGTGTTGATCTCACGCTCCAGAATTTTCTCGGACAGTGCGCCGGAAACCTCGACAATCTCACGCTTCACCTCATCGACTGCTTTTCTGCGCTCCAACTCTACTTCATCCTGAGCCAAGCGAATGATACTGTCCGCACGACTCTGCGCGTCTGAGATCAGTGTTTCCCCACGGAATTTCGCCTGCTCGGCAGCCTTTTGCAAAATAGCGTCCGCCTCTGCATCGGCCGTTTGCATTTTCTCCTCCCAAAGCAGTTGGTTCGCCTGGGCAGCCTGCTCCGCTCTCGCAGCGGATGCATACTGCTCATCCAATTCCTTCTGCCGCTTGGCCAGCACATTCTTTACCGGCTTAAATAGCAGCCATTTTACGATCAGGAACAAAAGAAATAAATTTAACAGCGAGATCAATATCTGCCACAGATTGACAGAAATGACATCCAGCGTTTGCATATGAAAAATCTCCTCTGCCTCAGCCGATCACTCTGACAAGAATATTCACGAGCATGTTCGGAGCAACAAAAATCAAAAGAATGGCAATAATAAGTGCATACAGACCGGTTGTTTCCGCAATGGCGCAACCGAACAGCATGGTGCTGGTTACATCTCCCTTACACTCCGGCTGACGGCCGATGGCTTCACAAGCTTTCGCAACCGCATTACCTTCACCGATACCGGGGCCGATACCCGCAATCATAGCCACGCCGGCGCCAAGCGCACAGCAGCCCAAAATAATACCTACAGCAAGTTCAAACATGTTTCATTTCCTCCAATGTTACATTTGTGTGCATTTGTTTATCTTTTTGTTTATTCTTGGCAAAGTACAAATCGGCCGGGAATCCACCGGACACATACATCATGGTCAGCATGGCAAAAATATATGCCTGCAGACATCCGCTGAACAAATCAAAGTATACGGATAAAACCGCGGGGATTCCGATCTGTAAAAACGGAATCTCCCCAAGGAATCCGGGAAGCCATCCGAGAAGCAATCGGGAGAGCCCCTGCAATCCCGTGGCAACCAGCGCGGCGATTACTGTGCCGGACAGTACG
>JAZSCY010000339.1:0-2644 GCA_045530875.1 Eubacteriales bacterium | reverse complement strand
AAGGAGAGTTGCGCCGGGCATACTGTGCCGCCCACAAAGAGGCGCATCCCTCCACCGTCCAGGTGATCTGCCTGTGTGACGGGGCCCGCATTCTGGTGGATCGGCAGAATCACTGCTGCGAAACCGTACAGTAAAGGAATTGTTATGCTTCATATTGCACCGCCGCTTTTGAAGTGGTTTTACGAAAATCGGCGCACCCTTCCCTTCCGGGAGGATCCCACGCCGTATCATATCTGGGTCAGCGAAATCATGCTCCAACAGACGCGCATGAGCGCTGTTCTTCCCTATTACGCCCGTTTTATGGAAGCACTGCCCACGCCGGTTCATCTGGCGGAATGCTCCACCGACCGGCTTCACAAACTGTGGGAGGGATTGGGTTACTATAGCCGTGTGGATAATATGCGCCGTGCTGCTTTGATTCTGGTGGAGAAATACGGAGGAGAATTGCCCGCCACCTACGAAGAACTGCTGGCATTGCCCGGCATTGGCGAATACACCGCCGGCGCCATCGCATCCATCAGTTACGGGATTCCCACGACCGCCGTGGATGGAAACGTCATGCGGGTGTTCTCCCGCCTGTACAACGACCGCGCCGATATCCTGATCTCGGAAACGAAGAAGCGATACACCGCACGGGTGCGAAAAGAATTGCCGGAGGATGCTCCCGGGGATTTCAATCAGGCGCTGATGGAATTGGGCGCCCTCGTTTGCGTGCCCGGCGATCCCCACTGTGCCGACTGCCCTCTGGCGGACAAATGCGCCGCCTGTGCCGCCGGAAGCGCCTCGTATCTTCCCGTTCGTGGGGAGAAAAAGCCCCGGCGGATTCAGAAGATCACCGTTATTCTGGCCCATTATGAGGGGAAGTGGCTTCTTTGCCGACGGCCGGTAAGCGGTCTTTTGTCCGGGTTATGGCAGCCGCTTCTGTTTGAGGAGGATCTGTCCCGGGAGGAGGCCACGTCACGCCTGCAAGGGATGCTCCCCTCGATATCCGTGCAGTCTGTGACTCCCCTGCCCGCCGCCCGTCATCTGTTTTCCCACATTGAGTGGCAGATGCACGGATGGATCTTCTCCCTGACGGGAGACGGTGCCGAAAGTGCGCTGCCGGAGGGATTCGTCTGGGCCGGCAGGACGGATATGGAAAAATACGCCATTCCCGGTGCTTTTAAGGCATACAAGCCGTTTTTATACGGGCAGGACACTTGAAATATTCATAAATTTGTGGTATGCTGAATACAGAAGCTATGTGAGGAGGACGATCATGCACCTGCAAGAATCGGGCGAGATGTATCTCGAAACAATATATGTACTGTCCAAATCGGGGAAACCGGTTCGTGCTGTGGACGTGGGCGAGCATATGGGATTTTCCAAGCCCAGCGTAAGCCGCGCCATTGGCCTTCTGAAGCAAGGCGGATACGTGGTGACGGACGAGGACGGATATCTTCGTCTGACGGAAACCGGTCTGGAAACTGCCGCCAAAACCTATGAGCGGCACACCATCCTGACGGAGTTGTTCATCCGGTTGGGCGTGGACGATGTCACCGCCTCGGAGGACGCCTGCAAGGTGGAGCACGATCTCAGCGACAAAACGTTTCTGGCTATCAAGGCCTATGTGGAAAAACTGAAGTAAGATCAAAAAGGATGTTGCTCAGGGCAACAGCCTTTTTTCAGTTCATGGTATTGGCGGTGTTTTTGAGAACATCGCAGGATGCTTTTCGCAGCACATCGTGGTCGGGATGCGACAGAGCGGGATCGCCTTCGAGAACCGTCCGCGCCTCCTCCATGGCCGCCGCCAAAATATCCACATCTGCCGGGCCGGCCGGCACGGGTAAATGCACATCTCCGTGCTGACGGATATCGCCGCTTGCTTTCAGGAAATCACCGGGGCCGCGCAGACGGAGATCCTCCTCCGCGATGGCGTTGCCATCGTGGTTTTTCTTCAATACATCCAGTCTTGCCCGGGCATCCGCACCTTTGGCATCGGATACCAGCACGCAATAGGATTTCGCCTGGCCCCGTCCTACCCGGCCGCGGAGCTGATGCAGCTGGGACAAACCGAATCGCTCGGCATTTTCCACGATCATCAGCGTGGCGTTGGGCACATTGACGCCCACCTCAATTACCGTGGTGGACACGAGAATGTGGATATCCCCCGCCCCAAACGCTTGCATGACCCGATCTTTTTCGGCATTTTTCATTTTGCCGTGCACGAAGGCCACCTGCAGATCCGGGAATGTGGCCGCCACCGTATCGGCAAATTCCACCGCCGCCTTCAGAGGCGGTTTTTGGGAAGCAGCACTGTCCTCTCCAAAGATCAGATCTGCCCACTCCTCCGGATCGTCGGGGATTTTGATCTTCCCCGCCGGATTTTCTTCCACGGCAGGACAGACGATATACACCTGATGCCCCGCATCCGTCTGCTTTCGGATAAACGCATTCAGCCGTGCCCGGTAGCTTTCATCCACCGCAAAGGTATCCACGATCTGGCGTCCCGGCGGCATTTCATCCAATCGGGACACACGGATACCGCCATAGGTAACCAGGGACAACGTGCGGGGAATGGGCGTGGCGCTCATCACCAGAACGTGGGCGGATTCGTTCTTCTCTGCCAAGGCAGCGCGCTGACGAACGCCGAAGCGGTGCTGCT
>JAZSCY010000031.1:0-6868 GCA_045530875.1 Eubacteriales bacterium | reverse complement strand
ACAGGCTGGGACCCTGGGAAATAACCTTGGGGTTAGCAGCATTCACCTGAGGAATGGTGGCAATACCCACGTCGAAGGGGTAGGAGCCGTCAGCATTTGCTGCAGGGCGCTGGTAGTTGGCACCGGCAGAGGAGCCGATGGACATATAGCTTCTAATGCCGTCCAGAGTGGTGAACAGGCCGGAGGTGTAAGCACCATACAGGGTCTGGGTGGTCACATAGCCCTTCTGGAACCATTCATTAAACTGCTTGACAAATGCATGGTTCTGCTCGTTGTCGAACAGGAAGTGGTCACCGGTGGCACTGGTGTAGGGAGAGCCCTGCTGCTCACACATGGTGATGAACCAGTTGGACTCGGAGTCATAGCCCAGGGGGATGGAGTCGGGATCGATCTCCTTGATCTTGGCACAGACTGCTTCCATCTCGTCCCAGGTGGTGGGAACGGTCAGGCCGTTTTCATCGAAGAAGGTCTTGTTGTAGTACAGAACCTCGGTGGACTTGCTCATGGGCAGCGTGTACATCAGGCCGTCGCCGAACTGCTTGCCTTCATTGTAGTAGCCTTCGATGAAGTCCGCCTTCTGTGCGTCGGTCAGACCGATGATCTCGGTGGTGCCGTCTGCACGGGTAACGGTGAGCTGGCTGTCGATCAGATCGTCCAGGGTAGCCACAGCGTCTGCCAGGTTGTACAGAGCCACGTGATCGGGATAGCAGTAAGCGATGTTGGGCTGACCGCCAACGGTGATCTCGGTAACGATGGTGTCGCGGACATCATCATAGCCGCCGCCATTGACGCTCTGCACATCGATATTGGGGAACATAGCCTCAAATTCGGCGATGTATGCCTCAAGAACGGTGGCCAGATTGGAGCCCATGGTGTTCATAAAAGTGATGGTGATGGGAGTCTCAGCATCAAAACCGGTTTCCGGCACTTTGAAGTTGACCTCGCCTTTGGTAGTACCGGGAGTAGTGGTGCCGTTGCACGCTGCCAGCATAGTCATTGCCATGGCAACAAACAGGAGCATTGCTACAATTCTCTTCATCATGAGTAGAAAATCCTTTCTGAAACTTTAGTTTTTATGTTACAGGCAGATTGCACCGCTGCCTATTAACCTTTGATACCGCTGCGGCTTACGCCGGCCATGATATATTTTCTCAAGAAAATAAACACCAAGAACAGCGGGGCGGACACGATGGCTACGGCAGCCATCTGTACAGGATAGTTTACGTCACCGGTGGTATCGGTGAAGGCGTTTCTGAGGCCGTTTGTGATCATGCTGTGGGCGGCATCGTTGGCTACCAGCTTCGGCCACATGTAGGAGTTCCACGCACCCATCATTTTCAGAATGGTGATGGAAATCAGTGTGGGCAAGGACAACGGCACCATTACCTTCCACAGGTATTTCAGATCCGAGGTTCCGTCCACTTTTGCGGCCAGATACAACTCATTGGGGATCTGCATGAAATTCTGCCGCAGAAGGAAGATATAGAACACACTGACAAGAAACGGCACGATCAGAACCGTGTATGTATTTCGCCATCCGAACTCCGTAACCGTTACGAAGTTGGTGATGGTGAACTGCTCACCGGGGATCATCATGGTGGCAAGAAGGCCGGAGAACAGCAATTCTTTTCCCTTGAATTCCAGGCGGGCAAAAGCAAACGCGGACAAAACGGTGATCACCAGCGAAAGCAAGGTAGATGCTACACCGACGATCATCGTGTTGATGAACAGCCGGCCAAGGCTGGCAGTGGTAAACGCATCGGCGTAGTTGGAGAACATGATCACCTGGGGGAAGAAGGTGGGCTGGCTCAGGCGGTACTCATCCAGCGTTTTCAGGGAGGAAATGATCATCCAGTAAAACGGGAACAGCACGATCACGGCCATCACGATCAAAAACGCGTAGACCATGAATTTTACCAGCACTTTGGTTACGCGCTGGGCGGAGGTGGTTTTCTGAAGGTCTTTTTCCTGCATGACCGTCATAACTTTCTCTGACATGGTGCACCTCCTCAATAATGGACGCGCTTCTTGCTGACCCAGTTATTCACCAGAGTAACGGCAAGAATGATAAGGAACAAAATCAGAGCGGCCGCACTGGCACGTCCCTGGCTGTTGCTCTCCAGCGCATCGTAAATAAATCCGACCATGGTATTCAATCGGCCCGCATCGTCCGGGGGACCCATATTGACACCGAAAATACCGACAATACTGGTGTATTCCTTGAATCCGCCGATAAAGCCGGTGATGATAACGTAGGCCAGCATGGGAGAAAGCAGCGGCACGGTGATGTGGGTAAACACACGGCGGCGGGGCGTGCTGTCCACCTTAGCCGCATCGTAATACTGCTTATTGATGCTTTGCAGACCGCCCAGAAGCACGAGTATCTTGAACGGCAGCGCATTCCACACGATGTACACCACCATAACGAAGATATTGGCCTCGTAGGTAGATCCGTAATTGATCCAGTTCACGTGTTCCCCGCCGAAGAACTCAATCACGTTATTGATGATACCGGCGGTGACGACGATCTCATTCTCCGTGCCGTAAAAGCTGCCGACGATGTTGAACATGGCAGCAAACACCATGCCGATGGCGATGGAGTTGGTAACGTAGGGCAGGAAGAAGATGGTCTGCAGAAATTTCTGCAGGGGCTTGATGGAATTGAGTGCTACGGCGATGAGCAGAGCCAGGATCGTGGAGATCGGCACGGTGAGGCCGCAGAGCAGCACCGTATTTTTCAAGCACTGCAAAAACTTCTTATACTCCAGAACCTTGACAAAGTTGCCGATACCGAATGAAAACGTGACACCGCGGGCAGCTTCCAGACTCTTGTAGTTCTCCAGAAACGCCATACGTACGGTATTGAAGATAGGCCAAACTGTGAACACCAGCAGCAAAACGATCGCCGGCGATAAGTACAGCCATGCTTTCCACTGTTGCTTGTTGTCTACCATAACTTATTTCACCTCATAACGGATGCGCTCTTCCGTTTCCTTATGGAAGAGGAAGAACTTGTGAGGTTTTACAGAATAGCGGACTACGGGGTTAGCCGTATCCACCTTGTTATCGGAGTTGATGATGGAGCGGATGACGGGGCTGATGGCGGCCTCATTCTTGGACACGATGCTGGCATCGCGGCCCATGATCTCCACATTGCTCAGCTGGCAGTGAAGCGGTCCGTTCTCGTCCAGAATAAATCCTTCGGGACGGATACCGATGTATACCTCCTGATCCTCCACGCCGGAGATCTCAAGAACAGCATCCTCACCGATATAGACCTTGCCGCCCTCTACCTTGCCCTCCAGCACGTTGATCGGAGGAGTTCCAAGGAATTTGGCAACGAACAGATTGACGGGATCGTCGTACACATCCTGGGGCTTGCCGATTTGCTGTACCACGCCCAGTTTCATAACCACGATCATATCGGAGATGGACATAGCCTCCTCCTGGTCATGGGTAACGAACACGGTGGTAATGCCGGTTTCCTTCTGGATGCGGCGGATCTCCTCACGGGTCTGCAGACGAAGACGGGCGTCCAGATTGGACAGAGGCTCGTCCAGAAGCAGAACGCGGGGCATCTTAACCAGCGCACGGGCGATAGCCACACGCTGCTGCTGACCGCCGGAAAGCTCATTGGGCTTACGGTCCATCAGCTCATCGATCTGTACCAGTTTGGCGGCAGTCTGCGCTCTCTCCAGCATTTCGTCCTTGCTGAGCTTATCCTTACCTTTCAGATTCTGCAGAGGGAACAGGATATTCTGCTTGACGGTCATGTGAGGATACAGAGCATAGTTCTGGAACACCAGGCCAATGCCGCGGTTTTCCGTGGACAACTCGGTCACGTCATCCTCACCGAAGAAGATTTTGCCCGAGGTGGGCTTTTGCAGTCCGCTGATCATGTACAGCGTGGTACTCTTACCACAGCCGGAACGGCCAAGCAAGCCGATCAGTTTACCGTCGGGGATCTCAAAGGTAAAATCGTTGACGGCCACTACTTCTTTGCCGGCTTTTTTGTCGCGGCTGGGGAAGATTTTGGTCAGATTTTGCAGAACAACTTTCATACAAATTTCCTTCCTATATAACTTTTTCAGAGAATCGATTTAATACGCCTGTCTTGCCAAAATCTCGGCGGCGGGTTGTTTCTTATAGGCGATCAGCGCCTCGGTATCCGCAAAAATTTTCTGGCTGGAGAAGTCCACCGCGACCGTTCCTGCCAGCAGATCGTGCAAAGCGGAGCGGTTCCGGGTTACGCCCAGCACCAGAATCTGCACAAATGCAAATCCAAGAAGCAAAAGTGTACCAAAGGAGCCGATGGTTCCGAAGAAGATCATCAGCGCAAGGTACACGGGAATCATGGTTTCGATGGTATACTTACCGAGCACGGCACGCACAAACAGCTGCATGGTATTGATCCGGACGCAGTCCACCCGCATCAGGCAAATTCCGAAAATCTTCTTGCCCACGGTCTGGCCGTTTCCCAAAAACAGGGGCAGAACGAATTCCGTGATCAGCGATCCGAACAGTATGCCCAGCGTGGTAATGATCAGCGTCAGATTCATCACCATATTGTATACGTAAATTACCTCGGAATCGGCCACAAGCGCACGGTAGGCATTATCGTAATTCTGCCGTGCCGCCTCCGTCATGGCGTTGTATTCCTCCTGGGGAATCTGGAACACCACACCGTATTCCGTTTCATAGCGGGCATACAGAGAGCTCAGCTGCTCACTGTATCCGTCATATCCCAGCAAAGCGGACAGAAGAACTCCGACACCGACCGCCAAAATGCCCGTCAGAATGAAATCAAACATCCAGGCGGCGATCCGTTTCCACAAACTGGCTTTTTGAATATCCAAATCCATGTTGGCCTCCGGCTTGTATTTTTGCTTCCTCCGCAAATCGCAGGATTTCATGCACAGTGAATACATGCACACAGCATCTATCACTCTATCATATACCATCTGACAAAAAATTTCAATGGTTTTTTTGTTTTTTGTTTATATTTTTGTCTATATTTCGAAAAAAAGCAGGAACACATGCAAATGTGCTCCTGCCGCTTTATTTTATGTGTCCCGCAAGGTCGGGGGCAATTCCCTGTCGCAAAGGATCCGGTCCACTGCCGATGCGGTACAGAGATTATACATATACTGCCGCCCGATTTTATTGGAGGTGCAGAGAAAAAACTTCTTCTTGGCGTGCTCCATCATGATCCGTCGCAGCTGGGATTCTTCCATGGAGGAATCCGTCAGCTGGCCTGCCTCCGTAATCCCCCGACAGGAGAAGAAAAAGATATCCGCATTGAAATTCCGCACAAAATTCTCCGCGTGGGCGCCAACAAACGCGATGGAGTTCTCCAGAAGCAATCCGCCGGTCGAGAGAGATCGGATCTTCAACTCCGCCAGCTTCAAGGAGGTTTTGGGACTGTTGGTAATCACGGTCAAATCCGAAAAGGATGAAAGATACGGCGTGAGATAGGACACGGTGGAGGAGGCGTCAAGAAAGATGATCTGCCCGTCCCGGATATATTTTGCCGCCATGCGGGCGATGGCATCCTTGGCTTTCCGGTTTTCGTGCTCACGCAAGGCAAACGGAACCTCCCGGTTGATCATATCGCTGAGCACCGCACCGCCATAGCTGCGGCGGATCTTTCCCTGCTCCTGCAATACGGCCAGATCCCGGCGGATCGTAGGCTCACTCACATACAACGCCTGTGCCAGATAATGCACGCTGGCGCTGTGCCGCTTTTCCAGGATGTCCAGAATTTTGTTGTGTCGGTCGCAGAAATACATAGCCCCTCCGTGATTAAATATGATCAAATTCGATTAAATTATACCGCGAATTTGATCGTTTGTCAATATCTTTGTACAGTATCGCAATCACGGTGCACATTTGTTATAATAAATATACCCCCTGAAAATCTATTATACATAAGGAATGAGACTATGGATACTGCAAAGACCATGCGTGCGGCGGTTCTTCACGCTGTTGGCGATCTTCGCTATGAAGAGGTTGCCTTCCCGACCGTTGCCGAAGACGAAGTACTCGTTAAAGTAAAAAACTGCGGAATCTGCGGCAGTGACGTTGGCCGTGTACTGGCTCACGGCACCTACCACTTCCCCACCATCCCCGGCCATGAATTCTCCGGCGAAGTTGTTTTCGACGCAGAGAACAAGCTGACCGGCAAGAGAGTGGCTGTATTCCCGCTGCTCCCCTGCTTCACTTGCGACAACTGCAAGGAAGAGCGTTATGCCAACTGCACCAACTACAACTACTACGGCTCCCGCTGCGACGGCGGTTATGCTGAGTATATTGCTGTAAAGCGCTTCAACCTGGTAGAACTTCCCGATGGCGTTTCCTATGAGGAAGGCGCTATGTGCGAGCCTACCGCCGTTGGTCTGCATGCCATCAAGAAGCTGGGCGTAAAGAAGGGTGACGCGGTTCTGATTACCGGTGCCGGCCCCATCGGTCTGATCGCCGCACAGTGGGCAAAGTCCTACGGTGCAGAAAAGATCTACTTCATCGACAACGATCCCACCAAGATTGAGTACCTGAAACAGTTGGGCTACGAACTTTACGACAAACAGCCCATCAACTGTGCTTTGGAAGGCACCGGCGCATCCGTGCCGCTGGCTATGGTGATCGAGGCTCTGCCCGCAGGCGCAAAGGCTGTTCTGATGGGTAACCCCGCCCGCGACATCGCTCTGCCCGCCAAGACCTATCAGGCTATCCTGCGCAAAGAACTGCACTTTGAGGGCACCTGGAACTCCTCCTACGCTGCAAACGCAAACGACTGGAGAGATGCTATGACCGCCGTGGCGGAAGGCAAGATCTCCCTGAAACCCCTGATCACCCATCACGTAGCGCTGAA
>JAZSCY010000116.1:0-1788 GCA_045530875.1 Eubacteriales bacterium | reverse complement strand
AAGGTGTTGCCCAGCAGCCCATTCTCCCCAAAGCCGAGAATGGCCCGGAAATTCTCCAACCCCACCCAGGTAAACAGATTGCCCGGGGGCATGTGGAACCGGTCGTAATTGGTGAACGCCAAAGCGATCATGAACAGAAGGGGCAGCACAGTGAAGATCACCACCGCCACCGTGGGGAGGATCAGAAGCACCCGGTGAAAGCCCCGGTTCTTCAGATCCGCCACCTCTCCCCGCAAGGTGGGAATGGGATCGGCCGCCCGTGCCAGACACTCCGTCTCGTAGGACACCCGTACTGAGGAAAAGTATATGCAGGTGTGGATGAGGATGACAATCAGCGTCACGATGCCGTAAAGCAGAATCAGCATGGAATTGTCGCCCCGGGCATATTCAAAGATTCCCTTTTCCTCATTCCAAAATTCCCCCTGCGCCGTCTTGCCCAAGGTAGGCATCAGCGACAGCCATCTCACCCCAAAGGTGAAGAAGAAATACCAGAAGAGCAGCTGGGACCCCAGATACAGCAGTCCCCGGCCGATCCGCCCTCGACGAAGGCAGCCGAATCCCATCAGACCGAAGGACATTTTGGTGGCCCAGTCTCCCCGGATAAAGATCAGCCCCACGGACAGCATCCACCGCCACGCCCGCAAAACCATTCCCCAAAGCCGGTGGGGAAGGTGGAGAATCCCCGCCTTCGCCCGCCCGGGAAATGCCTGCACACTCCGCCGAAAGCGGATCCATGCCCGTTTCGGGGTACCGGCCGCCCAATATTCCAGATCCGCCATATCCTGCCTCCTTGATGGGTGGGATGATTCAAAATAGTAAGCTTTCGCCTGATTTTTTCAAAAAGCGGCGCAGTCAAGGGCACACCACCCTTGCCGTGCTTCAAAAAAGTACCCTCACCCGATGGGATTGTTCACCGTTTCCGTCATCACGTCCAATTTTGCCTGGAGTGCGTCATCCGGCACGCTGCCCGACGCCAGATCCGTGCCAAACCCTTCCGCCGCCACCCAATAGGAGGCGGGCACATTGTTCTGGGACACCGCATAGGGCATCTGCTCCGCCAGGGCCGACAAAACGGGGCTTTCCATCACGGAGGGATCCTCCGCGGCCCGCTTGTTGGTGGGCGCCATGGAACGAAGGCGCAGCCGCTTCAGCTGATTCTCCTCGTTTGTCAGCCAGGCCGCCAGTTTTACCGCATCCTCCGGGGATCGGCTGGCCGCATTGACGCCCACCAGCTTGTATCCCGCGAAGCCGATCATCTGGGTTTCCACCCCGTCGATCTCGATCACGGGCAGTTTGGTGGCGCCCAGATTCTCCTCCCCGATCTCCGCGGCGATCTTCTCCGCATTCCACGTGCCGGATACTGCCGCGATCACGCTTCCGTCGCCAAATCCCGCAATGACGGAGGGATCAAAATCTGCCCCGAAATTCACGAACCGAGGATCCCGGCAGAGGGCATTCACCGCCCGGGCCGCCGCTACGCCGTCCTCACTGTTGAAATCGATCTTTTTATCCTCGGAGAAGGTGCAGCCTGCCGTCAGAAAGAAGGAGGCCAGATACCAGGAATCGGACACCTTCATGGCAAATCTCCGCCCGTCGGTGCAAAGGGAAAGGATCTCCGCCAAGGTATTCGGTGCCTGCTCGAATACAGCCTTGTTGTAATAGAGAAAATATCCGTTGTCCGCCGTGGCGGGGAACGCATACAGCTTGCCGCCCACCGTGGCCGCATCCACCGCACCGCTGAGATTTTCCTCCTCTACCGTCGTGCGATAAGATCCACCGATCTGCGCC
>JAZSCY010000090.1:0-2229 GCA_045530875.1 Eubacteriales bacterium | reverse complement strand
CCCCTTTTGATCTGTCAAGGGATCTATCCTAAAGTAAATCTCACCGAGAAATCACAATCTTCCCGAAAAAATCCGGCCGGTGAAAATCCGGCTGGGGAGTGAACACCGGCGACCAGGTCCCAAAGGGAGCGTTGGCGTTTTCATCGCACTTGTTGAAATTTCCCGTCATAACCGTGTCCTCGTTTATATCGGTAAGATCGAACATCTTCTTCAGATCTTTTTCGGGAACAAAGGTGAACACTTCCCATCCGTTCTCCCCGATGTGCACGCGAACAGGGAACCGCTCCACACCGATATCCCTCAAAAATACCCGATCCCCCACAACACCGAAACCGATGTAGGAAACCCCAAGACTGTTGCACTCAAAATTCACAAACCGATCATCCGCCACACCCGCGTCGTGCAGGCTAAAGAAGAATTCCATGCAGCTGTCCAGCCAAACCATCCCGTCCGGCCTGGTCTCCACGGAAACCGGATTTTTCTCGTCACAAAACAGATGCACGTACAGCCCGGATTCCTCCGATCCGTTTTTCACATACACCAGCTGACCGTACATACGGGGAGAGGCCGTTCCGTCCCCCCAGGTGAAAGAATCCACGTGTGCCTTTTCCACCCCGCTCCAATCGGTGGGAGGAGTGTTGGTTATTTTGAGAGTATACTGCTTCATTGGCGGCTCCCATCAAAAATACTTGATGAAATAAGTATAGCATTTCTTTCATGGCGCGTCAATGCAGCCCGGTCATATTCTCCCTTGTACGGTTTAGAATTCATAAATCGGTTGAGGACGAAGCGGAAATTTACGTTACCCCGTAGGGGCGTGCCATGCACGTCCGTATCGTACGGTTTGGGTTGTATGTAACGGGCGGATATGGAATCCGCCCCTACAGGATAACGAGCGTTTCCTATTCACCCGTAGGGGAGGATAGTATCCTCCCGCCAACGTGCGGTTTAGATTCACGAACCGTGATTGGCCGAAGAGAAGAATTATGTTATCTGGTAGGGGACGGCGCCGCGAGTTCGTATAACGAACTCGGGACGTCCCGCAACGTACGGTTTGGGTTTCATGTAACGGACCGTCGAGGACGCCGGTCCCTACGGGAAAGATGAAATCCATTCCCCCACCATCCCCATACCGGTAAATTCACACCCCCTCCCCCATAAATTTCCCATTCCAAGGCCTCTTTTGTGAATTTTTTTATTGTAATCGGGAAAATAGTGTGATATAATAACTGATACGATACATTTTTTGTATTATTCAGCGAGTATTTCGCTATTTTATAACGCGAGGTCAATTATGGATCTGATCAACATTCGACAGTTGCTGCGCGAAAGCGACAAATTCGACGGAAAGGAAATCACCGTCGGCGGTTGGGTAAAGAACAACCGCGCTTCCAAAAATTTCGGTTTTCTTGTTATTAGCGACGGTACGTTCTTTGAGCCTCTGCAGATCGTTTACTCCGAAGATCTGCCCAATTTCGCGGAATTGTCCAAGTTGAACGTGGGCACCGCTGTCATCGTCCGCGGTAAGATCGTCCTTACCCCCGATGCCAAGCAGAAGCTGGAGATGCAGGCCATCGAGGCCACGGTGGAGGGCCCCTCTACCCCCGATTATCCCCTCCAGAAGAAGCGTCATTCCGCAGAATTTCTGCGTACCATTACCCACCTCCGCCCGAGAACCAATCTGTTCCAGGCGGGATTCCGCATCCGTTCCCTGGCGGCTCATGCCATCCATCAGTTCTTCCAGGATCGGGATTTTGTGTACGTGCATACCCCGCTGATCACCGGAAGTGACTGCGAGGGCGCCGGTGAGATGTTCCAGGTAACCACTATGGATCCCGCCGATCTGCCCAAGACGGATAAGGGCGAGATCGACTACACCCAGGATTTCTTCGGCAAAAAGACGTCCCTGACCGTGTCCGGCCAGCTGAACGGCGAAACCTTTGCCATGGCGTTCAAGAATATCTACACCTTTGGCCCCACCTTCCGTGCGGAGAATTCCAACACCACCCGCCACGCCGCGGAGTTCTGGATGATCGAGCCGGAGATCGCCTTTGCGGATCTGACGGACGACATGGAACTGGCCGAGGATATGATCAAATACATCATCACCTACGTGCTGGAAAAGGCACCGGAGGAGATGGCGTTTTTGAATCAGTTTGTGGATACCGGACTGCTTGAGCGGCTGAACCACGTGGTCAACAGCGATTTCGGCCGTGTGACCTACACCGA
>JAZSCY010000277.1:0-1914 GCA_045530875.1 Eubacteriales bacterium | reverse complement strand
GTATGATGAGGACTCATAATCTACCTTCCTAATTGTTATCAATGACTTCATCATTTTACCACGCTAAAGCGCTAAAGTCAATATAGAAGTGAAAATTTTTGGATATTTTTCATGGATTATTGAATTTTTTCGCGTTATGATATACAATACAGACGTGTAGAATTTGTTCCCCTATTCGGACAGAAAGAGGACATCCTTATGAAAATCAAAACCAAGAAACTCACCTGGGCCGAGGTGCAGGATCTGCCTCGCCCAAAACATAAAAAACCCATCCGCCCCCATCCTTTGTTCCGGACGGTGGTGCGGGCGGCGTCCATCCCCGATCTGATCGCCACCCGATTCTCCTGTGAGAAGGTGCGCATGGAGGCGGCGGGGGACGGCCCCTGGCTGGTGCTGATGAATCACTCCAGTTTTATCGATCTGGAAATCGCCTCCAAACTGCTGTATCCCAAGCCCTACAATATCGTCTGCACCTCGGACGGTTTTGTGGGCAAGGAGTGGCTGATGCGGCAGATCGGCTGCATCCCCACCCAGAAATTTGTGCCGGATCTGATGCTCATCCGGGATATGCTGTACGCGGTGCGGGAAAAGAAAAACAGCGTGCTCATGTATCCGGAGGCTTCCTATTCCTTTGACGGATGTGCCACCCCGCTGCCCCGGCAGTTGGGACAACTGCTGAAAAAGCTGGATGTGCCCGTGGTGATGATCCGTACCTACGGCGCTTTTGCGAGAGATCCTTTGTACAACTGCCTGCAGAAGCGAAAAGTGAAGGTTACGGCCAGGATGGAGTGCATCCTTACCCGCGAGGAAATCGCCGAAAAATCCGTGCCCGAATTGGACGCGGTGCTGGATCAGGCGTTTACCTTCGATAATTTCGCCTGGCAGAAGGAAAACCGTGTCAAGATCGACGCGCCCTTTCGCGCGGACGGGCTGAACCGCATACTGTATAAGTGCGCCCATTGCGGTGCGGAAACTATGGTGGGGGAGGGAATCACCCTTACCTGCCGTACCTGCGGCAAGGTGTGGGAGTTGGATGAATACGGCTCCCTCAGCGCACGGGAAGGGGAGACGGAATTCTCTCACATTCCCGATTGGTACAACTGGCAGAGAGAGCAGGTGCGAGAGGCGATTCTCTCTGGCACCTATCGCCTGGACGTGGATGTGGACATCGGCGTCATGGTGGATTTCAAGGCCATTTACATGGTGGGCGAGGGCCATCTCACCCACGATGAAAACGGATTTACCCTGACGGGATGCGAGGGAGAGTTGTCCTACACCCAAAGCCCCAAAGCATCCTACGGATTGTATTCCGATTATTTCTGGTATGAGATCGGCGATGTGATCTGCATCGGCGATCGGAAATGCCTGTACTACTGCTTCCCCAAAGGAGCGGGGGATGTGGTGGCCAAAACCCGCCAGGCGGCGGAAGAAATGTACAAAATCTGCCGGGAACGCACCTAAGGAGGATACCTATACGAGCACCGTTCACGTTTTCGCACCCGATTATTTTTCCCGATTCCGCTGTAAATGCGGCGATTGCCGCTCCGTGTGCTGTCACGGATGGCGGATCACCTTGTCCCGCGCGGAATATTTTCGCCTGCTTGGCATCGAATGTTCCCCGGAATTGAGGCGGCGGATCGATACCGCCTTCTATCTTTCTGAGCATCCCACGGAGGAGGAATACGCATACATCTCCCCCTCTGCCGACGGTAATTGCCACATGCTGGATACGTGTGGCTTGTGCATGATCCACCGGGAGTGCGGTGAGGGCTATCAGCCGGCTGTGTGCCGGATGTATCCCCGTGCCGTTCATGCCGGAGAACCTACCGCGGCCGTTTGCTCCGGAAGCTGTGAGCGGGTGATCGAAATGCTCATGGAGGAGCCCTATCCTCTTCCATTTACGGTGCGGGAGGT
>JAZSCY010000217.1:0-8482 GCA_045530875.1 Eubacteriales bacterium | reverse complement strand
TCAGCGACAGCAGTAACCTCGAACCCGTCCTCACCGGTGAGGGAGGCGCCGCGGGCCAGAGTACCGCTGTAGGAAACGGTGTGTGTGGTCACGGGTGTGCCCATGGGAGCGTCGGGGGAGGTGAGTCTGAGAAGCGCAAGGAGAACGCATCCCACAACAAGTACAAGGCTTGCCAGGGCAGCCGCGGGGCGCATCACAGAAGGTGAGAAAATATCCCGTTTTTGCCTGGGCATGAGCACTTTTGCGCGAAGATGGGCGGGGGCATGGATCTTTCTGTAAGATTCTTTCGCAGAATCAAGCAGTCCGTCCAGCTCGTCATCCCTGTGCAGTTGGCGGTTGTTCACGTTGTTCCTCCTTTACGTTTCAGTAAGATAGGCCCGCAACATCTCTCTGGCCCGCGTCAATCGCATTTTTACGGCGGACTCGGAGATGGTGAGGGCAGCGGCCGTTTCTCGGACGCTTAACTCTTCCAAATGATGCAGCACGATTACCTCCCGGTACTTGTCCGGCAGTAATGCGATCGCCTCGGTCACAGGGGATCCGGCATCGGGCGCGGCCAACTCGGGGAGTTCATCAAAGGGAAGCCAGGCGCGTATTTTCCGCCGACGCAAGAGATCCTTGCATTGGTTAACGGTTACGCGGATCAGCCAAGCCTTTTCATGTTCCGCATCGCGGAAGGAAGGAGCATGCTCCAGATACCGGCAAAATGCGTTCTGCACAGCATCGTCCGCATCATCCCGGCTTTGCAGGATGGAAACGGAAACGCGGTAGAGCATATCGGCATATGTATCGTAGACTTTATCCGGGGTAAGCATATGCGGATTTGTCGGCATCTCTGCGGCTCCTTTCATACATAACACGCACGGAGGGTGCGATCGGTCACAAAAAATAAAATATTTTTTTGACTCACTCTATTGTACACCATATTGGAAGAAAAATCATCGTTTATTTGAAAATCTTTTGGGATTTTACAGGAAAGTAATAAAAATCTATTGACATTTACTCACGAACGAAGTATCATATGAATAGATGTTCATGTGATTGGAGGAAATCATGGCAATTTTGGAACAAGAAGAGAAAAACGAATATCTGTGCGTGCATGAGGATACGGTGAAGAAAGTGCTCAAGGAGATGCCGCCGGAGGAAGATCTGTACGATCTGGCGGAGCTGTTCAAGGTATTCGGCGATTCCACCCGGATCAAGATCCTCTATGCCTTGTTCGCCGCAGAACTGTGCGTGGGTGATATTGCCCAGCTTCTCGGTATGTCCCAGACGGCGGTGTCCCATCAGCTGCGGGTGCTTCGTACCAACAAACTGGTGAAAGGACGCAAGGAAGGGAAGATCGTGTTCTATTCGCTGTCCGACGATCATGTTCGTACGATTATCGATCAGGGCATGGAGCACGTGGACGAGTAATACACTATAATGAAAATTTTTCGAGGTGAATTTCTATGACGAAAACATTTAAGATGCAGGATCTGGATTGTGCCAACTGCGCACGTAAAATGGAGGATGCTATCCGCAAACTGGACGGCGTAACGGAAGTCCACGTGAATTTTCTGACACAGAAAATGATTTTGACAGCCGATGACGCGCGTTTTGATGAGATCGTGAAGGAAGCGGTAAAGCAGATCCGCCGGGTAGATCCCGATTGCAGCGTAGTACTATAAGCGTATGAACCGTAAACAGAAAAAGGTACTTATACGCATCCTGATCGCGGCGGTACTGTTCGCGGCAGCGCTTCTTATCCCGGCAGGTGCGTGGGGAAAGCTGTGCCTGTTTTTGATCCCCTACGCCGTCATTGGATGGGACGTTTTGCGCCGTGCGGTGGTCAATATTGCCCACGGACAGGTGTTTGATGAGAATTTTCTTATGGCCTTGGCAACGGTGGGGGCCTTTGCTACCGGCAGTTACGAAGAGGGCGTGGCCGTCATGCTGTTTTATCAGATTGGCGAGCTGTTTCAGAGCTGTGCGGTGGCAAAATCACGCCGTTCCATTGCCGCGCTTATGGATATTTGCCCCGATTATGCTTGGGTCGAGCGAGAAGGTACACTTGTGCAGACGGATCCTGGCGAGGTGACACCCGGTGATATTGTGGTGGCGAAAGCGGGGGACAAAATCCCCCTGGACGGCGTGGTGATCGAAGGCGATTCCTATCTGGATACATCCGCCCTGACCGGTGAATCCGTTCCCCGTGCTGTCCGTATGGGGGACACGGTGATCAGCGGATGCATCAACGGTAGCGGTGTTTTGCGTATCCGGGTTACCAAGCCGTATGAGCAATCCACCGTGGCCCGCATATTGGAACTTGTGGAAAGTGCCTCGGAGCGCAAGGCAAAATCCGAGGATTTTATCACGAAGTTTGCCCGGTGGTATACACCCTGCGTGGTGATTGTAGCACTGTCCCTGGCGATTCTTCCTCCCTTGTTCTTGGGCGGATGGACGGAGTGGATCCACCGTGCGCTTGTGTTCCTGGTGGTTTCCTGCCCCTGCGCTTTGGTGATTTCCGTTCCTCTCAGCTTTTTTGGAGGAATCGGCGGGGCATCCCGTGCAGGCATCCTTATAAAAGGCGGTAGCTATCTGGAAGCGTTGGCTCAGGTGGATACGGTCGTTATGGATAAGACCGGGACGCTGACCAAAGGAGAGTTTCGTGTTAGCGGTATCCATCCCCGATCGGTGACGGAAGAGGCACTGCTGGAAATGGCTGCACACGGAGAAATGTACTCAACACATCCTATCGGCCGTTCCATTATGGATGCCTACGGTAAAGTGACGGATCCCCATCGGATTGCCCAGATGGAGGAAACAGCCGGGCAGGGGGTGCGTGCCCTGTTTGACGGAAAGCCGTTGCTGGTAGGTCATCACCGACTGATGGAATCTGCGGGCGTGGAAGCCCCATTGCCGACGGAGCACGGTACGATTGTGCACATCGCACTTGACGCGCAGTATATGGGATATATCGTGATTTCTGACAGCGTTAAGGAGCATGCCGCCGATGCGGTAAAGGATCTGCATCGTTTGGGTATTCGCCGTACTGTTATGCTTACCGGCGACCGACGGAAAGCCGCGATGCGGATTGCGGAATCCCTGGGAATAGACGAGGTGCATGCGGAACTGCTGCCGGAGGATAAAGTAACCGCACTCGAGTCCATGATGGCCGAAGAACATAAAGGCAGCCTTGTATATGTGGGCGACGGTATCAACGATGCACCGGTTCTCATGCGTTCGGATGTGGGCATCGCCATGGGAGCTATGGGATCCGATGCCGCTATTGAGGCGGCGGATGTGGTGCTGATGGACGACAATCCGGCCAAAATCCCCCAGGCCATCGGCATGGCACGGCGCACGATCCGGATCGTGTATCAGAATATCGTGTTCGCACTTGGCGTGAAGGGCATTGTATTGCTCCTTGGCGCTCTTGGATATGCCGGTATGTGGGCGGCCGTGTTCGCGGATGTGGGCGTTTCTGTGATCGCCATACTGAACGCATCCCGTGCATTACGGATTCCTAAATAACAATTTCATAAAAAGCTGGGACAAAACGGAATTTCCGTATGGCCCGGCTTTTTGTTTTCCGTGCAAAATCACGGATTCGGCGGATCATTTGACGTGTTAATTGGTAAAATGTAAAAAATAAAATAATATTGCTGTGATATTCTTGCAATTTGGGGCGGCATCGCATATAATAATAGCGTATATGTTACATTGGAGAGGAATGCCATGGAGACGATTTGCACACAACAACTGTTTGATTTGAGCCACACCATAGCCGCGTCGCTGTTTTGCGGGGATGTGGCACCGTATAGCGTTTTGTCCGGATTATCCGATAAAATTGTGGAACTCGGACAGTCGTTGGATCCCGCGCTTTTCGATATGCCCCAAGAAAATGTATGGATTGCCAAAAGCGCCAAGGTGGCCCCCACTGCCTGCATTATGCCTCCCTGTATTATTGATGAGGATGCGGAAATTCGCCACTGTGCGTTTATCCGCGGCAGTGCGATCGTGGGAAAAGGCGCCGTGGTGGGCAATTCTACCGAGGTAAAGAATGCGATTCTGTTTGACGGCGTGCAGATCCCCCATTTCAATTATTGCGGCGATTCCATTTTGGGATACAAAGCCCATATGGCCGCCGGCGTGATCACCTCCAATGTAAAAAGCGATAAGACAAACGTGAGCATCCGTACCGACGGAGGGCGGATCGAAACCGGACTGCGCAAATTGGGCGCTCTGGTGGGAGACTTTGTTGAGATCGGCTGCAATACCGTGCTCAATCCGGGAACGGTGATTGGCCGAAACACCACCGTATATCCTTTATCCCGGGTGCGTGGATTCATTCCTGCCGGGCATATTTATAAATCGGAAACGGAAATCGTTTTGAAAAAGTGACGCAAGAAAGGTTGAGTATACATATAATGGGAAGACTTTTTGGTACGGATGGCGTGCGCGGCATTGCCAATACGGAATTGAGCTGTGAACGGGCCATGGCCATCGGCCGGGCAGCGGCTGCTGTCCTGACGGAGGGATGCGATCACCGGCCCGTCTTTGTGATCGGTGCGGATACGCGCGTCTCCTCAGATATGCTTATGTGCAGCGTTATCGCCGGACTTTGCTCTGTGGGGGCGGACGTGATCCGTCTGGGCGTGGTTCCTACCCCTGCCGTTGCGTATCTGGTGGGCAAATTGGGCGCGGATGCCGGCGTCATGATCTCTGCCTCTCATAATCCTGCCGAATTCAACGGTATCAAGATTTTTAGCGGCGACGGATATAAACTGCCGGATCTGCTGGAGGAGCGCATCGAGGCGATCGTTCTGGATCATGCTGTCCAGCTTCCCGCACCCGTGGGCGGAGGTGTCGGAAAGATCCGTCTGGCAGAGAACGCCTGCCGGGAGTATATCGATCATATCAAGGGCAGTGTGCCGTCCGCCCTTGCCGGCTTGCGGATTGCGGTGGATTGTGCCAACGGAAGCGCATCCCGTACAGCGGAAACTCTGTTTACCGAATTGGGAGCAGAGGTGCATATGCTGTCGGATCGCCCCGACGGAGTCAATATCAACGAGAATTGCGGCTCCACCCATATGGAGGCCTTGGCTGAATATGTACGTCAAAACGGAATGGATTGCGGCGTGGCTTTTGATGGGGACGCGGACCGCTGCCTTTGCGTGGATGAAAACGGCGATCTGGTGGACGGTGATATGATCATGTCCATCTGCGCTATCGATATGAAAGAGCGAGGAAAACTCAATCACAACGCCGTGGTAGGCACCGTTATGACCAATTTCGGCTTTGGTAAATTCTGTGAGGAATACGGTCTGCACTTCAGCGCGACCAAGGTGGGCGACCGCTTTGTGCTGGAGGAAATGCTGAAGGAGGGATATTCCTTCGGCGGTGAGCAGTCCGGTCATGTGATCTTCCGTGAATTTGCCACCACCGGCGACGGCCAGTTGACCGCCGCACAGCTTCTTTCTGTTATCGCCCGGTCGGGAAAATCCCTGTCGGAATTGAACCGCCGGATGGTAAAATATCCCCAGCGGATGGAAAACATCCGTGTCAATGACGAGGGCAAATTGCGTTTCTATACGGATCACGCGATTCGTGACGCCATTGACGAAGCAAAATCCTTCCTCGGTGCGAGCGGACGCGTTGTCGTTCGTCCCTCCGGAACAGAACCGCTGATCCGTGTGATGGCAGAAGGTGAAAGCGAAGAATCCATTGCACATGCGGTAAAACTGGTGTCGGATGCCATAAAGGCCCGACTCCTGTAAGGTCTTGTGTAAGCGCAGCGCCAGACTTTCCATAGGAAAGTTGACGAGGTGAGGAGTGATCGAAATTTCGGCGGATGCTCCTCCGGCAGAGCGAACTGCCGCAGACCGGTGACAAATATGCGGGTGACTGCAAAACAAAGCATCGGAGAAAGCGATAGCGGATAGATCCGCTGAGGTACTATTATGTGTGGAATTATTGGATTCAGCGGGGATCAAAACTGTGTGGAGATCCTGCTGGACGGTCTGGGAACGCTGGAATATCGGGGTTATGACTCCGCCGGTGTGGCCGTGCAGACCGAAGATGGCATTGCTGTCTACAAAACGAAGGGCAGACTGGATGCGCTGCGGGAGTTGCTCAAAACTCATCCCGAAGCACAGGGCACTTGCGGTGTGGGACACACCCGCTGGGCTACTCACGGAGAGCCCTCCGACATCAATTCTCATCCCCACGAGGCGGATAATCTGACCCTCGTACATAACGGAATCATTGAGAATTATGCAGAATTGAAAAATGAATTGGAAAAGCTTGGCTATACCTTCGTGTCTGAAACGGATACGGAAGTGGCCGCAAAATGGATCTCCCATGTCTATAAGCAAATCGGCGATCCGGTGAAAACCCTGTTCGCCGCCGCAAAGGATCTGCGCGGATCCTTCGCATTCGGCGTCATGTATCATGATCGCCCTCATACCTTGTATGCCATCCGCCGCGACAGCCCCCTGATCGTGGCAAAGACGGATACCGCCGGATTTATTGCGTCGGATATTCCGGCAATTCTTTCCCATACCCGCTCTTACTACCGTCCCGGTGAGGACGTGGTGGCCGTTTTGTGCGGTTCTGACGTGCATTTCTACGAAGAAAGCGGAAAAGAGAAAAATCTGGTGCAGGAAACGGTGAACTGGGATGTGGAAGCTGCCCAGAAGTGCGGATATCCTCACTTCATGCTGAAGGAAATCCACGAGGAACCGGATGCGCTTCGCCGTACCGTGATGCCTCATCTGAAGGATGGCGTGCCTTATTTCGGTGTACCCATGCTGGATGGCGACGGATTGAAGGACGTGGGTACTATCCACATCGTAGCATGCGGCACCGCCATGCATGCTGGCCTTCTCGGCCGTGCGTGGATCGAGCGCTTTGCCCGCATCCGCGTGGATGTGGATATCGCGTCGGAATTCCGTTACCGCGATCCTGTGCTTGCCCCCAATGACCTGGTGGTGCTGATCTCCCAGTCCGGTGAGACCGCTGATACGCTGGCGGCGCTTCGTTTGGCAAAATCCCGGGGCGTGCATACCTTGGCTGTTGTAAACGTAGTCGGGTCTTCCGTTGCCCGTGAGGCGGACGATGTGATCTATACCTGGGCAGGTCCCGAGATCGCCGTGGCCAGCACCAAGGCGTACATTGTGCAGTGTGCCACTCTGCGCCTGTTTGCTCTTCGCCTGGCCCTCGTCCACGGAAAGATGAGCGAGGAGGAAGTACGCACCCGCTGCAGCGCTCTGGCACAGGATATGCCCGCCGAGATCGGTGAGACATTGAAGTTGGCCCCCCAGCTGAATGAGATTGCTTGCCGCTTTAAGGAGCACGAGCATATCTTCTACATCGGCCGCGGTGTGGATAGCCATTTGTGTACCGAGGGATCCCTGAAGTTGAAAGAGATCTCTTACATCCACTGCGAAGCATATGCCGCCGGCGAATTGAAGCACGGCACCATCTCCCTGGTGGAGGAGGGAACACCCGTGGTGGTAGTGATTACCGAGGATTCCCTGGCGGAGAAGACCATCTCCGGCATCCGTGAGGTTCGCTCCCGCGGTGCGTATGTGGTGTGCTTCTGCGCATCGGCCGTGGCGGATCGCTACAGTATTCCGGCGGATGAGATCGTACGGATCCCCGCGCCGTCGGAGGATGCGCCCCTGCCGCTGATGACTGCGCTTCAGATGCTGGCGTATTACACCTCATTCGAGATGGGATTGGATGTAGACCGCCCCCGCAATCTGGCAAAGTCTGTAACTGTGGAATAAGTTAAAAAATGCCGCACAAACGTGCGGCATTTTTTTGCAAAAATCGCGTACTGTCGGGCAAATTTACACTTTCTCCTTGATATGATGCGAAAAAAATGTTATACTAACTTTATGGATATTGTTATCGATGAGAAAATCGCCGGGAAGACCATCCGCGCCTTCACAAGAGGGGATTTGGGCTTTTCCTCGGCTATCTTAAAAAAACTGAAATTTTCCGAGGGCGGCATCCGCGTAAACGGAGAATTTGTCACCGTGCGCTATGTGCTTTGCGAGGGAGATGTGCTTTCGTTGGCCATGGATGACCGGGATGAGGACGTCAGCCCCTATATCGTCCCTGTGGATCTGCCTCTGCCGGTGGTGTTTGAGGACGAATACGTCACGGTTATCAATAAGCCGCCGAATATGCCGTCCCACCCGTCCTTCGGTCATCCCCTGGATACCGCCGCCAATGCATTGGCTTACCGGTATCGAGATCGGACCTACGTGTTCCGTCCCGTCAATCGGCTGGATCGGGATACCAGCGGTGTCATGCTCACCGCCAATACCAAATTGGCGGCACACCGTATGGCCAAATCCATGCAGAGTGGACGCATACAGAAAAGTTATATCGCCATCGCGGAGGGTGTTCCGCCATTGACGGAGGGCGTTGTCGACGGATATATGCATCGGACGGCCGACAGCATCATCACAAGTCGGAGGCCAAGCGG
>JAZSCY010000187.1:0-2042 GCA_045530875.1 Eubacteriales bacterium | reverse complement strand
CGCAGCCGGACTCGCCCACCACGCCCACGGTCTTGCCGATGGGCACTTCAAAGCTGACACCGTCCACGGCCTTGACCGTACCGGCATCGGTGAAGAAGTAGGTGTGCAGGTTATCAAATTCCACCGCGTTGGCGGGGTCTTTCATCGTGGTAAGATATTCGCTTTCCGGCACGTTCTTGCGCTTGCGCTGCTTTTCAAGAATGGCCGTGGCCTTCCGATTCTCCTTGGAGATCCGACGGGATTCCTTGGCGGAGAGATAGCCTTCGATTTTTTTCTTTGCCATAATTCTCTCCTCCTTAGCGTTTCATTTTCGGGTCGAATGCGTCCCGCAGACCGTCGCCCACGAAGTTGAAGCCCAAAACAGACAGCACAAGGCAGACGCCTGCAGGGATCCAGATGAACCAGTAGCTGGTCAGCACGTGGGAGTTGGATACGTCGTTCATGATGTTGCCCCAGGAAGCGAAGGGGAACTTAACGCCCAGGCCCAGGAAGGACAGGGTAGCTTCCGTGATGATGGTAGAGCCCAGGCTCATGGTACAGGTAACGATCAGCTGGGGAATGACATTGGGGATCAGGTGCTTGAAGATCCGGCGGGAGACGCTCAGGCCGCTGGATTCGGTAGCGGTCATGAACTCCTGCTCACGCAAGCTCAGGATCTGACCACGGACCATACGGGCAACACCGGGCCAGCCCAGGAAGCCCAGGATCAGCATCAGATATACCATTCTGATCTGGGGATCCACACGGGCGCCGTCCATTGCCGCGCCCAATATGATGATCAGCGGCGTAGAGGGGATGCAGTAGAAAATATCCACGATACGCATGATTAGGTTATCCACCCAACCGCCGAAATATCCGGAAATACCGCCCAGAATAATACCGATAAAGGCGGAAATAAACACAACGATAAAGCCGATCACCAACGACACACGGCCACCGTACATCAGTCTGGTCAGCATATCCATACCGTTCTTATCGGTGCCCAGCAGGTGCTCGCTGTTGGGGGAAGCGTAGGAGTCAAAAACACGGGTTGCGATCACGTGCTTAACAGACCACATCTGATTCTGTGCGTCATAGACCATCTGATAATCTACGGTATTACCGGTTTCATCCGTAAAAGAAAACTCGGTCTTGTTTTCTTCGATGGCCTTGCCCACCTCCTCCCGGAACTGACGGGAGATGCTGGTACCGGCCACACGGGACTGGACGATCATACGGTTCACAAAGGCCACGTCCTCACCGTTCAGGGTGACGGTGCCCACATTGTCGATGGCATAGGTATTACCCTCAGCCTCGAAAGAGGTTTCGCCTGCAGTGAATGCCTTCAAGGCATTGAAGCTGAAGGTGAAGCTGAACTTTGCGTTGGCATCGGCGGGGTTAATGACATCCTTGTAGGCAACGCCGATCAGGGTGTCGCCGTTGGAGATGGTGTACAGATCCTCGGCAAGTTTTTCGTTGGTATAGGTGACGCCATCTACCTCAAAGCTCTCGTTTTGGGTGTTGATGGTGAAATATGCCTTGACCATGGTGTCCAGTTCCTGTCCGTCAGCCACCAGATAGCGGAATTCGGTGTTCTCACGGACACCCACATATTCCTTCAGCTGCAGATCCTCACGGTAGAATACCTGCTCCTGTCCGTAGGGCATGACCCAGCCGCCTACGAAGGAAAAGATAAACATAGCTGCCAAAATCACAAGACCCAGCACAGCCAGTCTGTTTCGGAAAAAACGCTTTGCGGTCAGTGCGCCGGGGGAGAGGGTCTTTACCCGGCGGTCATCGCTGAGGGAATACTGTTCTTCCTTGTTGATGTTTTCTTTGTTTTCGCTCATGAAAGTACCTCTCCTTTCTTAAGAGTAACGGACCCGGGGATCGACCACCGCATAGAGAATGTCGGAGATCAGGTTGCCCAGCAAGGTCAAAATCGCCATAAAGGTCAGATAGAAAATTGAGAAGGGAATATCGCCTGCCACGATGGCGGTATAGGAAGTATAGCCAATGCCGTCAATGGCAAACAGGGTTTCAGTGATCAGCGCGCCGGAGAA
>JAZSCY010000383.1:0-11328 GCA_045530875.1 Eubacteriales bacterium | reverse complement strand
ATCCTCAGGGTCAATGAACTCAAGAGCATCCGCACTGTAGCCGAGGCATTCCAGGCGGAGAAGACGTAATGCATCTGTCGCGGTATCAAGTCGGAGGCCAAGCGGTCTTAGGAAGACAATAGAGAGGGACAACTCCTTGGCTCACAGAACGACATGGCTACGATCCGACTTATCCTCAGGGTCAATGAACTCAAGAGCATCCGCACTGTAGCCGAGGCATTCCAGGCGGAGAAGACGTAATGCATCTGTCGCGGTATCGCAGAATTTTTTGCGGAGGATAGGACGTTCTGAAATAAAACTCAGGGGCTTGCATTGCAGTTTTGTGCTTAATTCTCTTTGACAGCAAGGAGTAGACAGGATAACGGATGAGCGCCACTTTGCCGCAAAATCCAGAACAATATCGGTGGCAATATCACAGGCATGGAGTGAGATTACCATATCCGGCGCATGCTCCGGCACGTATTGTGTAATGTCGGCACACAGAAAATGCATTCCGTCAAAGTGCATTTTCTCGGCGCACTCGGCACAGTAATCGATCACGCTTTGTTTGAGATCGATGCAGATCATGTCCACATCCCGGCGGGCTATGTTTTTCAGCACATGGTAAACAGCGAAACTCAAATAGCTCTTGCCGCAGCAAAGATCGGCGATGTGAAGAGTGCCGACCGACGGAAGATGCTTTACAGATTCCAGCACCAATTCGGAAAAACGGCAGATCTGGCGGAATTTTGCCTGCTTTTTATCGTGGATGCGTCCGTTATTATCGGAAATGCCCAGCGCAATCAAAAAAGGCTCGTTTCCGCTCAAAACGTGATTTTTGACCCGGTTGTTGGTTTGGAATACCTTCATGGAATCACCGACATTCCGGGAAGCATATGCATCCAACTGCTGTCGTAATGCGGGTGGGATAACGGCGGTTACTTTTCCCTTTTTGGACATCATGAGCGCAGCCGCGCCGTGCTCATCGTTCAGATCCACACGGTAAAAGGGATTGCCGAAGTACGCGCTGATTTTATCGCCAATTCTCTCAATGGGGACATTCTCCTGGGATACCCTTCCCTCGCTTTGGTGCGTTTCCATCTGTATGCAACGGCTTCCGCTGATTACTTTCAAGACGCCCTTGATTTTCAGCATCTCTTTGGATGTTGATGAGGAAAGAACGATATTGCGAAGACTTCCGGCATCAGCACTCTTGATGACGCAATCCGTGAATTGCTCAAGCGGCGTGGATATTATAGACTTCTTATCCATTTTTATTATCTGCGGAGGAGTCCGCGGCTTTTTTGTCCTTCTTGGTGAATGAAATCTTATTCTCTGTTCCGCTGAGAAGCCGTTTGATGTTAGAAGAGTGCTTCAGGACAACCGTCACCGTAAGGCCCAGGGCAAACAGCAATGCGATCTGCGGCGTGTTGCCCATCATGCGGGACAGAAGCAGCGGATAGATCAAGGCACACATGACAGAGCCGAGGGAGATATACTTTGTGCCCGCCACGAGAATAACGAAAAACAGAACGAGAATCAGTCCCACACGCCAGTTGGTCATAAGAATCGTTGTGGCTGTAACCACGACACCCTTACCGCCTTTGAACTTATAGAATACAGGAAAAACGTGACCGAGCATACAGAGAAGTCCGGCCATATACGCTCCAACGATACCCCAGATCAACCGGCCGATCACGATGGATAGAACAGCCTTCAGAGCATCTGCAAACAGAGTGGCGGCGGCGGGACTGTTGCCATAGGTACGAAGCATGTTCGTCATGCCGGCGTTTCCACTTCCATAGGTGCGGATATCTTCATGATAAAACTTCTTGGAAATAATAATGGCAAAATTGCAGCTTCCCAAAAGATAGGAGGAAAAAATAATAACTGCAAAACCGAGTGTGGTCAAAAGAAAGAATGCGATTCCCGTCTGAGTACCGTATTCGCCGAGATAGTAGCCAAGGAAGCCCTTGTACATGATTTCAGAAAAAGTCATACAGGTTTACCTTTCAATCTTCTTCATTCTCCGCACCGCGCTGACGTACGATGAGGCGAATGGGTGTGCCGCGGAAACCAAACGTGTCACGCAGACAGTTTTCAATATATCTCTGGTAGGAAAAATGGAACAACTCGATGCTGTTGGCAAAGAGGACGAAGGTAGGCGGCGCCACAGAAATCTGCGTCATATAGTAGATCTTCAGACGGCGGCCCTTATCGGAGGGAGGCTGTACCCGGCTGACGGCATCTGCCAGCACATCGTTGAGCATACCGGTGGAGATACGCATATTGGTCTGGTTATGCACATAATTGATCTGCTCGAACAATTTGCCGACGCGCTGGCCGGTCATGGCGGAAATGTACATGATCGGAGCGTAGGTCATATATCCCAGCGCATTGTTGATCTGCTTGGTGAATGCGGTGGTGGTGCTGTTGTTCTTTTCCACCAGATCCCACTTGTTTACAGCAACGATGGTGGCTTTTCCGGCCTCATGAGCCAGACCGGCGATTTTCTCGTCCTGTTCGGTGATACCTTCGTTGGCATCGATAACGAGTATGCAGACATCCGCCCGTTCCACAGCCATCTTTGCACGGAGAACGCTGAACTTCTCGATGCGATCGTCCACCTTGCTCTGACGGCGGATGCCAGCCGTGTCGATAAATGTGTATTTGCCGAATTCATTGTCCAGATGGGAGTCAATCGCGTCACGGGTCGTACCGGGAATGTTGGAAACGATCATGCGCTCATCACCCAAAATGCGGTTTATCAGCGAGGATTTGCCCGCATTAGGCTTGCCGATAACAGCAACACGGATGCGGTCATCCTCTTCCTCCGTGTCCATGTCTGCCGGAAGTGCTTCCAGGGCGGCATCCAGAATATCTCCGGTGCCTGTGCCGTGAATGGAGGACAGGGGGATGGGATCAATCTCAAAACCAAGTTCGTAGAATTCATAGAACTCAGCAGGTACGCGTCCGGTAGAGTCGGATTTATTGATGCAGGGTATGATAGGCTTGCCGCTTTTTTTCAGCATAACGGCGATATCCCGGTCATCCGGCATCAAACCGGCACGAATGTCGCACACGAACAGAATTACGTCTGCCGTATCGATGGCGATTTGCGCCTGATCCCGCATTTTAGACAATATGATATCGTCTGTGTTTCGTTCAATACCGCCGGTATCGATCACGATCATTTTTCTGCCGTTCCACTCTGTCTCGCCGTAGATGCGGTCACGGGTGATGCCGGGAATATCTTCTACAATAGCACGACGTTCACCGATCAGTTTATTGAACAGTGTACTCTTTCCCACATTGGGACGGCCAACGATGGCCAATACAGGTTTTGCCATATCTCACAATCCATTTCTATTTTGTTTCGTTTCGTTAATGACTGAATAATTCTCCGCCGCAGCCGAGGACAGCATCCAAAAAGTCCGCGCCATCATTGGAAGCGAACCGGATGGGAATTCCCAGTTTTTCGGACAGCTGCTGCGGGGTCATATCGCACAAAAACAAATCTCCCTCGGCACGAAGCATCGTGCGCGGCAGAAGAAGTTCATCTCCCAAAGTGCAACCCTTAAGCTGCTCGGCCAGATCCTGCCCTGTGATCAGACCGGATACTGTCACCTGACCGCCGAAGAAATTGTTTTTGACGCAATAAACGTCACATTCCACGTGCGGGCAGATCTTTTTGATCTTCCCCACCATTCTGCAAATATACGCATATGCTGCCTCACCGGTAGCGACAGATATACGGCGTTTTGTCTGCATATCTTCTTCATCCAGCATCGAGAGGGCGATATCCAATTCATGCTCCATGGATGAAAGCATGCCCACACCATTTTCAATCTGGGTGAACTCCTCCCAATGATCGTAGGACGGAAGTTGCGTACCGCTTTTCACATACAACTCATCCGCACAGTAGAACAGACGTGTGCCGTATTTTTCAAGGCAATCTTCGCCGAAGGTATCCACTTGACGAATCACCGCTGCGCATTCCTCCGCAGTAAACGGCTCCAGCGGATACAGATTTTCCCGATATGCCGTTAGACCTGCGGGAACGACAGACACGCTTTCCAGGGCAGGATAATACTGCGCCAAGTCCCGCATGGTTCGATCCAATTCCGCACCGTCATTCACACCGCGACACAGAACGATCTGCCCACGTAGCGTGATTCCGGCTTCCGCAAACTGGTGAATGTAGTCCAACACTTCCCCGGCCCGCTTGTTTTTCATCATCATCACGCGCAATTCCGGATTGGTGGTGTGGACGGATACATTCACGGGCGAGATATGCATCTCAATGATGCGGTCCACATCCCGCTGCTTCAGGTTTGTCAGGGTGATATAATTTCCGTGGAGGAAGGAGAGCCGGGAGTCATCGTCTTTGAAGTACAGACTCTTACGCAATCCCTTGGGAAGCTGATCAATGAAGCAGAAAATGCACTTGTTCTCACAGGAATGTTTTTTGTCCATGAGCGGCGTTTCAAATTCCAGTCCGATGTCGTCATACATTCCCTTGCGGATGGTAACATCAAACAAATCGGGGCCGCGATGAATCTGCAAAACAACGGTTGTTTCCGCTAAAAAGAACCGATAATCCAGCACGTCCCGGATTTCGCGGCCGTTTACGGAAATCAGACAGTCTTCCGCTTTGAGGCCGGCGCGATCCGCAAAAGACCCAGGCAGCACGCCTGTAATAATAACCATAATGAACTCCTGTGAAAGATTTTCTGCATACATAAATTATTATACAACATTTTCCTGTGGCGGTCAAGGGTGATGTGTTGTTTGCCCATGTTATTTTTCAGGAAATGCGACAACTTCTTGTTTTTTGTTTGATCATGTGTTATACTCTATAGTTGAATAATGCAAAGCGGGGATAACAATGACGAACAATTTACATACGGAATATAAACGGCTGAAACGGGAGCTTTTTGACCGTTATTACAGCTTCCTGAACGACATGCAAAGACAGGCTGTGTACACGCTGAATGGGCCCTTGCTGATTTTGGCCGGTGCCGGCAGCGGAAAAACCACGGTACTTGTCAACAGAATTGTGCACATGATTCGCTACGGTAATGCAGTGGAGACAGATTTCGTGCCATACGATCTGGATGAGGATATGCTGGCGGAAATGCGGCGGGCTATGGATCTTCCCCACGATGAGTTGGGGGATTATCTGACAGCATTTACAACGGGCGCACCGAAAGCATGGTCTGTGCTGGCGATTACATTCACAAACAAAGCCGCACGGGAGATCAAAAACCGCCTTGCCGCCTCCTTCGGTGAAGAAAGCAGTGAGGCGTCGGAGATTTGGGCGGGCACATTCCACTCCGTATGCCTGCGGCTTTTGCGTCGATGGTGCAAGGAAATCGGCTATACGGAAGGTTTCGGTATTTGTGATACAGATGATTCCAAAAAGTTGATCTCTGCCTGCATGAAGCAGCTGAACATTGACGATCGGCAACTGCCTATTAAGAGCGTGATGAATCTGATTGGCCGCGCTAAAGACCGACTTTTGACGCCGGAGAATTTTGCAACGGAAGCCGGCTCGGATTTCAAACTCAAGCAGGTGGCCAGGATTTACACATTGTATCAGGATCGTCTCCGTTCCACCAATCTGATGGATTTTGACGATATCATCATGCAGACGGTTACTCTGCTGGAGAATAATGATGAAGCCCGCGAATACGTACAGAATAAGTTCCGGTATGTGTGTGTGGACGAGTATCAGGATACGAACAAAGCACAGCTGCACCTGACTATGCTTTTGTCCGGAAAATACAACAACATCATGGTCGTGGGTGACGATGACCAGAGTATTTACCGTTTCCGTGGTGCTACGATTGAAAATATACTGAATTTCGAAAAAACATACACCAGCGCCCGTGTCATCAAACTGGAGCAAAATTATCGCTCGACGAAAAACATCCTGGACGCGGCCAACGGAGTGATCGCAAAAAACGAAACGCGTCATGACAAGAAACTGTGGACAGCTGGTGAGAGCGGCGATCGGATCACGTTGCGTAAGTTGGGGAATCAGAACGACGAGGCCCGGTTCCTAAGCGAGCAGATACAGGCAGACATGCGGGCGAAAGGATACAGTTACCGGGATTTCGCCGTACTGTACCGGACCAACGCGCAATCCAGAAACATAGAACAGGCATTTGCCAAAGGTGGTATTCCCTATCGCATGCTGGGCGGTCTTCGATTCTATGACCGTGCGGAAATTCGGGATATTATCGCCTATCTGTGTGTGATCAACAATCCTTTGGACGACATTCGTCTGAAACGGATTATCAATGTGCCACGCCGCGGAATTGGGGACAAATCCATCCTCACAGCCGAGGCTATGGCATTGGCGGGTGGATATTCCATGCTTGAGTTCATTCGTCACGCAACGGAGTATAAGGCGATTCCTCAGGCGGCCGCCAAGAGTATGGAATCCTTCGCCGCATTGATGGACGGTTTGCGTGAAAAAGCAGTGGAACACAAGGTAGCGGATCTGATCCGATCTGTTGTGGAAATCACCGGATACAGAAAAATGCTGGAAGCCGCAGGGACTGAGGAAGCAGATCGACTGGATAACATCGGTGAGTTGATCTCCTCGGCAGCCCAGTATGAGCAAAGCGCCGATGAGCCGTCTCTTTCCGAATTTTTGGAGGATGTGGCACTTGTATCCGATGTGGATAAGTACGATGAAACGGCGGATGCGGTTGTGCTGATGACCATCCACAGCGCAAAAGGCCTGGAATTCCCTGTTGTGTTCCTCCCCGGCATGGAGGAAGGGTTGTTCCCGGGAAGGCAGTCCATTATGAATCCGGACGAAATCGAGGAAGAACGCCGTCTGGCTTACGTGGCCATCACCAGAGCAAAAAAGAAACTCTATATAACCCACGTACATAACCGGATGCTGAATGGCTCTACACAATATAATACGCTGTCCCGTTTTGCGGAGGAAATCCCGTCGGAATTGGTGGAGGAGATCGATTCCTACAGCACGATGCACCAATCCACCTATACGCACACCTCGACGGCATATGCACGGACACAGCCGATCGCACCTTCGTTTGGCAGAACTATTCCGTCTGCCGCACGTCCGTCGTCCACTGTACCTTCGTCATCGAAGCCGGCACTTCCCTCCTTCTCAGCCGGGGATCGGGTGCGTCATATGACCTTTGGTGAGGGCGTGATTCTGTCCACAAAAAATATGGGCGGTGATATCCTGTACGAAATCGCTTTTGACAAAGTCGGAACGAAAAAACTGATGGCAACCTATGCCCGACTGAAAAAAGCGGAACAATAATGCACAAAGTGCCGAAAAAGGTTTGACTTTTCAGCACATTTGCGGTACAATAATCTATAAATTATTTTCCACGGAGAGTATTATGAAGAACGACAAGAAAATGGTGGAGCAGATCACATCTATGGATGTGGATTTTGCTCAGTGGTATACGGACATCTGTAAGAAAGCGGATCTGATCGATTACTCCAGCGTAAAGGGATGTATGATCATTCGCCCCTACGGTTATGCAATTTGGGAAAACATCCAGAAGACTCTGGATACCCGCTTTAAGGAACTGGGCCATGAAAATGTGTATATGCCTATGTTCATTCCCGAATCCCTTCTGCAGAAGGAGAAGGATCATGTGGCCGGCTTTGCACCGGAGGTAGCATGGGTTACCCACGGCGGCAGCGAAAAATTGACGGAGCGTATGTGCGTTCGTCCTACATCCGAGACCTTGTTCTGCGAGCATTTTGCCAACATCATCCGTTCCTACCGCGATCTGCCGAAGCTGTACAACCAGTGGTGCTCTGTTGTCCGTTGGGAAAAGACGACCCGCCCTTTCCTTCGCAGCCGTGAGTTCCTTTGGCAGGAAGGTCACACCATGCATGCCACCGCCGAGGAAGCACGTAATGAGACTATCCAGATGCTGAATGTATACGCCGATTTCCATGAGAAGGATCTGGCTATTCCCGTTATCAAGGGTGCAAAGACACCCAGCGACAAATTTGCCGGTGCGGAAGACACCTACGCCATCGAAGCACTGATGCACGACGGTAAAGCTCTGCAGGCGGCTACCTCTCACTTCTTCGGTGACGGTTTTGCCCGCGCATTCGATATCACTTACGCTGATAAGGAAAACAAACTGGTCTATCCCTTCCAGACTTCCTGGGGCTGTACTACCCGTATGATCGGCGGTATTATCATGACTCACGGCGATGATAACGGTCTGGTTCTTCCTCCCTCCATTGCACCGATTCAGGTGGTTATCATCCCTGTGGCGGCACATAAAGAGGGTGTAACTGAGGCAGCCGAATCTATCTACAACCGTCTGCGCGGTGATTTCCGTACAAAGCTGGACAACAGCGATAACTCTCCCGGATGGAAGTATGCCGAATATGAGATGAAGGGTATTCCGCTCCGCGTGGAAATCGGTCCCCGCGATCTGGAAGCCGGACAGTGCGTTCTGGTAACCCGTCACAACCGCGAAAAGACCATTGTTAAGCTGGAAGATCTGGAAGCCGCTGTTGCTGAAAGACTGCAGGCCGTGCACGACGGTATGTACGAAAAGGCACTTGCCAATCGTGAGAGCCGCACCTATACCTGCGAGACCATCGATGAAATCAATGCCAAATTGGCGGAAAACGGCGACGGATTCGTTCGTGCCATGTGGTGCGGTGATCCCGAATGTGAGGATAAGGTAAAGGAACTCACCGGCGTCGGTTCCCGCTGCGTTCCCATGGATCAGCAGATTGTATCCGATAAATGTGTTTGCTGCGGTCGTCCCGCTAAGCAGCTCGTTTACTGGGGCAAAGCGTACTGATATTTCCCCATGAAAGAGTTTTCGGTATCTCTGAAGGAAAGGCTCCGGCGGATTGACTACGTTGTATTTATCTCCGTGTTCGGAATGACTTCTTTGAGCATACTCACTCTTGCCGGTGCGGCCAGTGCCAGTGCGGCCGGTCCTCGTCGTGTGATGATTCAGATCGGTGCATCGGTGGTGGGGCTGGTTCTGGCTTACATCATCTCCCTGTTTGATTATGATGAGCTGTTGAACCATTTTACCCTGCCTCTATTTGCTGTTGGCGCCGGACTTATGCTATTGACTGTCATTTTCGGTGTAGGCCCGGATGCAACCAGTACCAACAAATGCTGGCTGTCCATTCCCGGTTTGCCCTTTGACATTCAACCGGCAGAATTTGTGAAGATCGTGTTTATCATGACCTTCGCCAAGCATATCGATCTTGTAAAAAAGGACATAAACCGTCCTTTGGTGGTACTGTCCCTGTGTGTTCACGGCGGTATTATCACCGGATTGGTTCTTATGACCGGCGATCTTGGATCGGCACTTGTGTATCTGGCAATTATAGCGGTCATGCTGTATACCGGCGGTTTGTCGCTGTGGTATTTTGTGGCAGCGGCGGCGATTGTGATTGCCATCTTTCCGCACATCTGGCCGAGACTCAGCGACTATCAGCAGCAGCGTATTCTGGTTGGATTCAATCCTGAATTGGATCCGGATAAATACGGATACCAACCGCTTCGGAGCCGTGATGCGATTGCGGCAGGCGGTTTCTCCGGGGCAGGTTTTTCCGGCGGACAGTTTTTCAAGTTGATCCCCGAGTACAAATCCGACTTTCTCTTCGCTGTGCTGTGTGAGAAATTCGGTTTTCTGGGTGCGTTCTCCTATATGGCCTTAATGGGTACTCTGGTATTCCGCTTGATCTGGATTGCCCGCCACGCCAGAAAGGACTGCGGTGCCAATATCTGCATCGGTGTTGCCGCGGTGATGATTGTTCAGGCATTGGAAAACATAGGCATGTGTCTTGGCATGCTGCCAGTGATCGGAATTACACTTCCCTTCCTCAGCTATGGCGGATCCTCCATGCTGGCGTCCTTTATCTATATCGGTGTGATTCAGAGTATTGTGACGCACAATCAGAAATACTATTTCGAGCGTGAAACTGCATAAATCCCGGGAGGTGTGGAAAAACCATACCTCCCCTTTCTGTGGCGGATATTCCAACAATCTACGGCATAGACTGTATGAAAAACAGTACAGGTGAAACATGAAGAAAAGAATTAAATTTATCCTGCGTTGCGTCCCGGCGGTTTTGTGTATGATCATGATATTTGTTTTATCCTCCCATACTGCTGCCGAGTCCTCTGAGGTAAGCGGAGGGCTGATTGCCTCTATTGCCGAAAGGCTTCATCCCGGGTTTGAGGAAATGTCCGAGGTGCACCAGATGCAATATATTGAAAACTGGCAGTTTGCCGTTCGGAAGACAGCGCACTTTTCTATTTATGCGCTTCTAGGACTTCTTCTGTCCTGGCCTGTGTCGACTATAATGGATCGTAGGTATGTGTTTGCACACTCTCTGCTTATTGCGGGTCTATATGCCGTATCCGATGAAATTCATCAGTATTTTGTGCCCGGGCGAAGCTGTGAGATTCGGGATATGGTGATCGATTTCAGCGGCGCTGTTCTGGGATGTGCCGCATATCTCCTGATTCGTAAAATTATCCAAAAGAATTACTTGGAAAAAGAAAAAATATTGAAAAATACCTATTGACACAGGCGATATTCGGTGATATAATGTGTAAAGTATTTTGCTTTACACACAAGGGAGGCACAGAATGTTTGAAAAAGACATGCGTCTGACGCTTCTTCTTGACTATTACGGCGATCTGCTCAGCGAACATCGCCGCGAAATAATTGAAATGTACTACTGCGAAGATCTTTCACTGGCTGAAATTGCGGAGAACACCGGCATCACCCGTCAGGGCGTCCGGGAGTCCATCAAAAAAAGCGAAGCGGATCTTCGTATGTTTGAATCCAAGCTCCACCTGGCGGAACGGATTTCCGCACTGCAGAAGACCTGTACAACGTACAGCGACACGCTGATGCAGTCTGCCGGCGATCTGCCCGAGTGTGGTGCTAAGCAATCTGTTTTGGAGATTGCCGAGTTACTGAAAAACGTTTCCTTGTGAAACGGAACGGAGTAAACCATGTTTGACAGCTTATCCGACAAACTTGCCAACGCTTTCAAAAAGTTCAAAAACAAAGGAAAGCTGACGGAGAGCGATGTAAAAGAAGGCATGCGCGAGATCAAACTTGCCCTGCTGGAAGCCGATGTCAACTTCAAGGTTGTTCGCGAATTTGTAAAGACCGTTTCCGAGCGCGCCGTAGGAGCGGAGGTTCTGGAAAGCCTGGTTCCTGCACAGCAGATCGTAAAGATCGTCAATGATGAACTGGTCAATCTGATGGGCGGTTCACAGGCAAAACTCACCATCGCACCCAAGCCGCCTACCGTTATTATGATGGTCGGTCTGCAGGGTGC
>JAZSCY010000178.1:0-3017 GCA_045530875.1 Eubacteriales bacterium | reverse complement strand
CATGAAAGTTTCGTTAGGAGTAGTCTCTCCCCCTTCGACTGACGGAAGCTGGCGAAAAAAGTTAGTTTATGAAACGATTCATCTTCCGCTGTCTCCATTCTACGCTGACCCTCGCACTCCGCAGGAGTGCGTTCAAAAAACGAACGCGTCTGTGCTGGCTGTATTCTTTAACAAAAATATCGTTCTGGGGGTTTCGGGGGTGTCCCCTGAGCCGACGAGGGGTTGCAAAGGGGAGATCTGCGGGGAGCGGTCTCCCCTTTGATCTTCCAAAAGTGATCCAAAGTACGTAACGGGCGGATATGGAATCCGCCCCTACGGGATAAAAGATATTCCTTCCCCCATCCCCTTTTCAAAGGGTTTTTGGGGTGCGGACCCTTCCCCAAAAAAGGGGCCGCGGCGTTCCTCCCCCATTTTTCTGTTGCACATCCGGGGAAAATATGATACAATTATACCCGTAATTCAGACATAAGGAGAATCCCATGAACACCTCCCATAAATCCGCGGCGGCTTGTTTTCTGGCCACCGCTGCCCTTCTCTCCTCCCTTTTTTGGGCTCATCCCGCACAGGCGGCACACACGGTACACGATGACGGCTTTGACACCGTCACAAAACTGGGCGAATCCAACGCCTGCTACTCCTCCCAAGGCATGGCCGCGGGCGACAATTATCTCTACGCGGTACAGATCGGCGATGACGATGCCCGGGCCGTGATTCATCGGATAGATCGGCGAACGGGAGGCCGGGAACTGATGGAACTGGCCGACACCGGAAAAACCGTTTTCACCAATCTGGGCCACTGCAACGGCATGGATCTGGCGGTAATCGACGGGGTGGAATATCTGTACACCGCCTCGGAGGGCAAGGTGGTAGCGTTCCGCATCGACGGCAAGAAACTGTATCCCCACGCGGAATATGAGCTTGTCAGCGGCGGAAATTCCTTTACTCCCTCGGCAGTGGTGGTGTACAAGCTCACCGACAAACGGATCACGTTCCTTTTCAAAACCGGACGCACTTTGTATATGGGCGCCGCATCCCTGTCCGTTTCCCGGGCGAAGATTGCCATCTCCTCCTACTGCACCATCGATGTGAGCCGGGTGGCAGTAAACGGAAAAGTGCAGAACTACTCCTCCTTTGTCAATCAGGGAATGGGATTCAAGGACGGATTTCTGTTCGTGCCCATCACGGGAAACGATGACGATGCCACCGTCAACCACAGCCTGATCCTCACCTACGATCTGAATCAGGCACGCAGCGGAAGCAAGCTCCAGCCGGTGGAAAACAAGACCTATTACGTGATCAGCGACAAGTACTCTGCCCTCTTTGAGGTGGAGGACTGCGCCATCGCCGGCGACGGCCGGATGTATTTCAACACCAACAGCCGGGTGACCAACCGGGACACCAAGCACGACGGCGTGTTTGTTCTGAAGGATTTCGTTCTTTCCTCCGCCGTGTCGGACAAATCCCCCTACTCCATCCGCTATGAGGCGGGGGGCGGTCTTGGGGAAATGGGTGCCGGCACTGCCTGCGCGGGGGATCCCATCACGTTGCCCGAGTGCGGATTTTTCTCTCGTGATTCGTTCTTTATGGGATGGCAGGTGCAGCGATCCTCCGACGGGGCGTATCTGTGCTGGACTACCAATCCCAAAGCGGAGCCCATCTGGCGCACCGAGGAGCAGATGGGGGACACCTATTCTGTGGCCTGCCTGAAAATCGGCACCACTCTGACGGACACATGGGTGCCGGCGGGGGATACGCTGACGATGCGCGCTGTATGGCGTTTCTGCGGCGATGCAAATGGAGACGGGGCATTGAACATCCGGGACGTGGTGGCGCTGCGTCTGTACGCCGAGGGTGGATATCCCATCCGGAACGCGGATGCGCCATACTTGGACGTGACGGGGGACGGCACGGTGAACGCATCCGATGCTATGTGTCTGTTCGCCTATCTTTTCGGGGCGTTTGACGGATTGCCCGGGTGTCAATAAAATGGAATACAAGGGTGTTGGTTTTGCCAACACCCTTTTTTATGGGGGAAAGTCAGTTTGTGAAATATCAAAGGGGAGATCGCTCCGGAATAGATCAAAGGGGAGACCTTCCCCGGAGGAATGATCAAAGGGGATACCGTTCCGGAAAGAGAAAAAAGGAGGGACCGCTCCCCGCAGGTCCCTCCTTTACATCCTCCCATGGGCTCGGGGCGATCCCCGAGGCCCCCAAGAACGATGTGTATCATGAAGGATATAGTCATCAAAAACGCCTTCGTTTTTTGAATGAGCATCTTCGATGCGCAGTGGATAGCCGAAATCGCAAGATAGACGAAGGTATATCTATCGTCAACTAAATTTATCGAACAGTTCCGTTATCTTAAAAATATACCGCTTCTCCTACCTAAAGTAAAAAAATGCCGCCGAGGCGGCATCATTAAAGAAAAGGTAGGGGTAATGCTTCCCCCTTCGACTGACGGAAGTTAGCGAGGAAATTTAGTTTAAGGAAGATCAAAGGAGGGACCGCTCCCCACAGGTCCCTCCTTTACATCCTCCCATGGGCTCGGGGACACCCCGAGGCCCCCAGAACAATGTGTATCTAAATGGGAAGATATAAAAAACGCCATCGTTTTTTGAATGCGCATCGAAGATGCGCAGTGGATAGCCGAAATCGCAAGATAAACGAAGGCATATCCATCGTCAACTAAATTTATCGAACAGTTCCGTTATCTTAAAAATATACCACTTCTCCTACCTAAAGTAAAAAAATGCCGCCGAGGCGGCATCATGAAAGTTTCGTTAGGAGTAGTCTCTCCCCCTTCGACTGACGGAAGCTGGCGAAAAAAGTTAGTTTATGAAACGATTTATCTTCCGCTGTCCTTATTTACCGCTGACTGTTGCCGTCCGCAGACGGCATTTTCCGCGTGGCGCGTCTATGTTGTCATCCCATTTCGATAATCGTCGTTCTGGGGGTTTCGGGGATCTCCCCGAACCCATGGGGGATTCAAAAAGGGGGATCTGCGGGGAGCGATCCCC
>JAZSCY010000269.1:0-3431 GCA_045530875.1 Eubacteriales bacterium | reverse complement strand
TGAGTCGGCGTAACGAATCAGGCGGCGCGAGGGAATTTTAACAAGGAATCCATCACTTATGACCTCACAACCCGGGTGTAAGTACACAACCGGAACGTGGGATATCACGCTGTTGTCCGCCGTGTACGGCCCAAGGCAGATACACGGTATTCCCTGCGTCAATAAACCGTCTCGGATTTGCTCCAGCTCCGTATTTCTCTCCAACGAGTATAATGCGATCAAAGTCATTCCCCCTGAAATTGATATGAATATATGTGCGTGTCAGGACATATAGTGTAACACCGTATAATTGGATTCACAGAAAGGAATGACTATGTTTGTGTACACATTACGCGCCAACACGCTGAAATTTTTCGGTATAATCGGTATTGCTCTTCTCTCGCTCATATCCCTGATCTTCTTTGTCCCCGATTACGATGTGGCAACCACCGGCGCTATCCAGAAGGAGAAAGAAAAAATACAGTACGATAAAATCCGGGATAACGATGACCGCATCGAATTTCTGGCGCAGTTCGGCTGGGAATGCACAGAAACTCCGGTGGAGGAGGTAACCATAAACATCCCCGGTGAGTTTGACAAGATCATGAAGACCTATAACGAAATCCAGAAGCAGCAAGGCCTGGATCTGGAAAAGTACAAAGGCAAAGAAGTAACGCGCGTTACCTATGAGATCACCAACTATCCGGATACGGAAGGAAAAGTTCTGGCGAATATCATCCTCTATAAAAATCGGGTAATCGGTGGCGACATCTGCACAACAGACGTGAACGGATTCATACACGGTTTTGCAAGGAATCAACCGGATAAACAATAAGAGTATAGCATACTTCCCTCAACATAGCAAGCGGCCGACATTCATTTGTCGGCTGTTTTTTATGTTGACTCCCCGAGCATTCCGTGATATAATTTATTAGTAAACTAATTACAGGAGGCTGAATATGGGCGAGAAGAAAAAAGCCGATCCATTTCATGACGATATGCGCCATAATCCTATGTGGCTGATCCATGAGATTGACCGGCTCACCCACGAACGGATAAAAGCAAATGCTCCGCCTATGCAAAGAAGCTGCCGAATGATCCTTATGCATCTGGCAAGAATGGATAACATTACTCAGCTGGATCTGGTACGTGCCACCCATTTGAAGGCACCAACCGTCAGCGTATGTCTTCAGAAGATGGAGTCGGAGGGGTATGTGGCAAGACAGCCGGATGAGCACGATATGCGGGCTGTACGGGTGATTCTGACGGATAAGGGTAAAGAGTTTGATTCGCGTGTAATCTCAAAAATACAGGAGCAGGAACAGCGCGTCTCCGATTGTCTGACAGAAGAAGAAAAACGCACGCTGATCGGACTTCTTACGAAGATTCGTACAAATTTATTGGAGGATCAGACAAACTGTGAAAAGTAAAAAACTATCGTCCTATCTGAAGCCGTACTGGCTGTATGCGCTTCTCTCTCCTCTTCTGATGATGGGTGAGGTGGCGGTGGATCTGATGCAGCCGGCGCTGATGGCAACCATCATCAATGAAGGAGTGCTTGGGCAAAACTTGCCTCTGATTATTTCCACCGGTGCAAAAATGCTGGTACTTGTGGCAATCGGCGGACTTATGGGCATTCTCTGTGCCTATACCGCCAGCGTAGCATCCCAGGGATTTGGCAGTGATCTGCGTATTGACACATTTCAGCGCGTTATGCACCTGTCCCAGCAGCAAACCGATAAATTCACCACCGGATCACTGATCACACGTCTGACCAACGATATCACTACCGTGCAGGATCTGGTACAAAGCATTTTGCGCATGTTTGTACGTGCCCCCATGTTTCTGATCGGTGGTTTGATCATGTGCCTTACGCTCAATGTCAATTTCGGCTACGTGATGCTCTGCTCGATACCGGTCCAGGCGTTGATCGTTGTTATGATGGTCTGGCGTGGTAATCCGCTTTTTGCCGCTGTGCAGAAGAAGATCGACCGTGTGAACTCGGTTGTGCAGGAGAATATTTCCGGTGCCCGTGTAATAAAAGCGTATACGCGGGAAGATTATGAGATCGAACGCTTCGATGAAGCAAACAAGGATTACAGAAACACCAATCTCCATGTCATGCAGCTGATGTCCTCCATCATGCCGCTTCTCATGATTGTCATGAATCTGGCAATCATTGCGATCATCTATATCGGCGGTCTTCAGGCGGAGGCCCAGGCTATGGACATTGGCGGAATCATGGCCGGTATCCAGTACGTATCCCGAGTGCTGATGTCTATCATGATGCTGAATATGATCTTCCAGCAAATCGCCCGTGGACGTGCGTGTGCATCACGCATCCGTGAGGTTCTTTCCACCGATCCTGCCATCGAAAGCGGCAAGAATGAATCCGGTGTGAGCGAAGGTGAAGTGGAATTCCGGAATGTGTGCTTCTCTTATCCCGGCACTACAGGAGACGATGTGCTGCATAACATCAACCTCACTGTAAAAAAAGGCGAAACGTTGGCAATCATTGGCGCAACCGGATCCGGAAAATCCAGCCTTGTTAACCTGATTCCCCGATTCTACGACACAACGGACGGCGACGTCTATGTGGAGGGAGTAAGCGTCAGAGAGTGGGATCTGTCGGCGCTGCGCAGTCGTATCAGCTTTGTTCTTCAGAAAAGTGAGCTGTTCTCCGGAACGGTGCGAGAGAATATATCCTGGGGCAAGGAGGGCGCGACCGACGAAGAAATCCTGGAGGCGGCAAATATTGCGCAGGCTACGGAATTCATCGAATCTCTCCCCGGCAAATTGGATGGCTATATAGCCGAGAAGGGTGCTTCCCTGTCCGGCGGTCAGAAGCAGCGTATGGCGATTGCCCGTGCTGTCATCCGAAAGCCCTCTATTATCATTTTTGACGACAGTACATCTGCTTTGGATCTTGGTACAGAAGCCCGACTGCAGCGTGCTTTGCGTGAGCATCTGGAGGATACGACCGTGATCATGATTGCCCAGCGTATAGCCAGTGTGATGCATGCGGACCGTATTGCTGTCATTGAAAACGGCACGGTCACTGCCTGCGATACCCATGAAAATCTGATGAGGACAAGCAATACATATAAAGATATTTATGCATCACAGATGCGGAGCGGAGGTGCGATTGATGGCTGAATTGAAACAGAACACGAACGCATCCTCTCAGCCCCGTGTGATTGGCCCAGGCGGTCCGGGCGGAAATCGGGGAAACATGCACGCCCGTATCATGCGTGAAAAGCCAAAAAATATCAAGGGAACGCTGTCCAAACTTCTGCGATATATCGGACGTTCAAAATTTCTTGTGCTTCTTTTATTCTTTATCGTAATAGCCTCCACCTTTTTCAATCTGTGCGGACCGGAGTTACAGGGACGTGCCATCGATTCGATTTCTGTGGACGAGGTAAGCGGCAGACTGAGCGTGGACTTTGATG
>JAZSCY010000025.1:0-5083 GCA_045530875.1 Eubacteriales bacterium | reverse complement strand
CACTCTGCGGGCAAAAGGACACGCTGTTTTGTCCCTCTCCGGCATGGCCGAGGGCGAGATTACCGTGGATTCCGAGGAATTTGTTCTCTTCACTTTGCCGCTTTCCCACAATGCTGCCTACCGTTTATCTCTTGCCTGCCTCAGCGGCGAGGCGGTGGCAGACACACTGGCTGTATCCGATGCTCCTGTGCGATTTGAAACGGATGCGCCCGCCTTTACCCCGACGATCCGTCGAACCGGGGAAAGCCTCACACTCTCTTACGAAAACGGCCACGAATACGGTATTCAGTGGCGGGGATGCGATGCCGCCGTAAGAGAACTTCTGGGCAGCGACTGGGAAACAAAAACCGGCACCCCCGGCAATCTGTCCCACGAATGTGTGGCGGGCAACGGACGGGCTCACTATACCGATCTGTATGTGCGGCCCATCTTCCTCTCCCCCTACGAAACCAAGCGGCTGTATTCCCTGGTATGCCACAGCACACAGCAGGAAAACCGGCTGGGAGAACATTTCACTCACTGGGCGGGTATGGATCACGCGACCTTTGCCCAAAAAGTCTTTGAGAGAATGTTTGCCAATCCCCTGCCACCGGATGAGTACGCACTGAGCCAGCAACTATTGCGGGCGGCCATGCTCACCAACACCGTCTATCCCATCCGGGATCGGAATGGATTCATCCGCCGTTTTACCGGTGCCAAGCCGGACAATACTCCCTCCCCCGCCTCCCTGGGCAGCATTGCACTGGGTCTGGTGTCCATTTCCCCGGATCTGGCGTTGGAGGTTCTGAATAGCATTTTGATGCCCGCAGGCGAGGAAAGCGCGCCCTTCGTTCATTCCGGCGATCCCACGCCCACGGCGGCCTATGCCTACAAAGCGCTGTGGGATGCCACCCATAACCGGGCGTTCCTTGCCTCCTTCTATCCCCGCATGAAGCAGTATTACCGCTTCCTTCTGGGACGCTCCCATCACTCCCCTCTGCGACAGATGAAATCCGGTATTCTAAATGCCTATGCCCTCACCCACACGGACGATACGGAAAACGACACGCCCGTATGCACGGAGATTCGTGCCGGCCGCCTGGGACGCTGTTCCACCAACGAGCTGACCACCCACGCCATCGTATTTGCCCGGATTCTGCGCCATGCGTCCTCTATTCTGGGATATGGCGATGAGGGAGAATACGACGCGGACATCGCTTCTTTGGGCAGCGCCCTGCAAGCCTACGCCTACGATCGGCGCAGCGGCTATTTCGGCGCCGTTTCCCACGATGAAAACGGCAATCCGGAAGGATTTTTACGCACGGAACGGTTTGTGAATTATAATATGGGTATCGACGGCGCGCTGGTGCTGCTCAGCGGCATCTGCAATCCCCGTCAGGAGGGCGTTCTGGCCGGATTTATGATGGATCCTGCCCGGATGTGGACCGACCACGGCATCTCGGAGGTGGATCGCTCCGCCCCCTATTATCGCCGGGACGGTTTTCGCGTTGGATGCGCCCTTATTCCCCATCAGTGGTACGCTTTTCTGGGCATGCTGAGTTGCGCCCGGGTCAGCGATGCGTTCAAGATCGCCATGGCCGCGCTGGACACGTGGAAAAACGAGGTCAGCGCCAGCTACAACTGCTACGATCATTTTGTTCTGGAGACCGGTCGGGGCGGCGGATGGCACTGCTCCAGCGACACCAGCGCTCCCCTGTCCCTTTTCTATCACGCACTGCACACGCCGGGCACGGTGACAGCACCGCCCGATGTATTTGTCACCGCCACCAATTTCGGCGAGGGATACAGTTGTGCGGATCTGAGCGTGGAGGCGGGCTTCTCCCATCGGTCGGAAACCTCCTTGCTGATCACCCTGGCGGACGACGATTACCGCGTCATGGTGAACGGCGAATTTGTGGAATGCAAAAACTGTCAGCGGGCCGTAGCGGTGCGAATCCCCACCGGCCGCGTTTCCCACATTTCCGTCTATCCCAAATAAGCAAAACAAAAAAACGGCTGCCTGTAAAGGCGGCCGTTTTCATATTCGCCGGAGCGATTACATACAATAGTGCAGAATTACAGTTTTGCCTGCATTTCGGCAAGGCACTTTTTGCACACCTTTTTGTCACGGAAGACTACCACGTTGTCTCCCTCTCCGCAGAACAGGCAGCAGGGCTCGTATTTCTTCAGGATGATCTTATCCTCATCCACGAAAATCTCCACGCCGTCCCGGGCATCCAGATTCAGCTGGCGTCTGGTCTCGATAGGCAGAACAATTCTTCCCAGCTCGTCGATCTTTCTGACAATTCCGATTGATTTCATATTTCCATCCCCCTATTTTTGTATACATAATGGTGACAGCAAATCCGCGTTGTTTTTATCTGTGCACCCATTATACCAAAAAATTCCTGTTCTGTAAACAAATTATCTGCAAAAAAATACCAATTCGATCACAATTTACAATTTGTTATTATTTCTGCCAGAATTTTGGCGCATGTTGTCGAAGGAGGTAGACGTGTGCTGGGGATTTGCTTTTTTCTGCTTTGCTTTACGGCGGTTCTGTACACACTGCTGGGAGGAGATCCCGCTGAGTTGTCCAACGCCGCCCTGGATGGAGCAGGGGATGCCATGACTTTGATGTTCTCCTTAGGCGGCACCATGGCTCTGTGGGGCGGGATCCTAAACGTGCTGGAGGAAACCGGTGCCATCGCCCGTCTGAGCCGGTATCTCGCCCCCATTCTGGGGCTGGCCTTCCCCGGAATACGGAATCATCCCCGCATACGGGAGAAGATCACCGCTGCCATCTCCGCCAACATGCTCGGCATCGGAAACGCGGCCACTCCCCTGGCTGTTTCCGCCATGGAGGCCATGCAGAAGGAAAATCCCACGCCTCACCACGCCACCGACGATATGATCACCTTTGCGGTGCTGGCCACCGCTACGCCCAATCTGCTGCCCACCACACTGATCGCCCTGCGCCGGTCGGCGGGATCGGCTGCCCCCTACGCCATTCTTGTGCCGGTGTGGATCGTTTCCCTGATCGGGGGGATGTTTGCACTTCTCCTCTGCCGGGGCATCGCCTGGGCATGGAGGGATCGGCATGTCCGTTGAATCTCTGTCCGCCTGGGTGATCCCTTTTGTGATTCTGGCGGCCGCTTTGCCCATGCTGTCCCGAAAAAAGGATTATTTTTCTGCCTTTGTGCGCGGGGCAGAGGGAGGGCTGCGCAGTGCGGTGCGGCTTCTTCCCGTGATGATCGCTTTGATGACGGCTCTGTCCATGCTGCGGGCAAGCGGGGCACTCACCTCTCTGACCTCCCTTCTGGAAAAACCGGCGTCGCACCTGGGAATTCCCGCCGAGATTCTTCCCTTGCTCATCACCCGTCCCGTATCCGGATCCGCCTCCACCGCCGCCTATGCCGCGCTGATGGAGCAGTACGGACCCGACAGCTTTCCGGCGCTGTGTGCCTCCGTTCTCATGGGATCCTCCGACACGCTGATCTACATTCTCTCCGTATATTTTTCCGCCACCTCCCTCACCCCGGGCAGCGGTGTCCGTCACACCCGGCATGCAGTCCCGGCGGCCATTCTTGTGATGATCGCGGTGGTGTTCCTTGCGTGTGGGGTGTCCCGTCTCTTTTTTTCCTCCTCCATCGCATAGCCCACCCCCCGGCGGTCTATACTAACACGGAGAAAACAGGTAAGGGAGGAAGTTTCGGTGAAAGGAAGCGAAAAAAAGATTATCTATGTGAAGGATACGGGAAGCAAAATATTCGAGGAAGCCTATTTTGTGATCCGCCGGGGGGTGGATGTGGAAAATCCCCGTCCCACGGAAAACGATATGGTGGAAGAAGCCACGCGGATCATCTCCCAAAGCGGATCCGCCTATCCCGCCTCCCACCGAAGAGCCCGCCGGATCGCCCGATGGATCTCTTTCTTTGCGGGGGCACTTACCGCCGCTTCTTTTTTTGGCGGTGCCTGGCTTCTGAGCCTTCTATGACTTGATGCGTACACAAAAAAGTCACATTAAGTTCATAATCCCGGGATGAATCTCCCCCGCATACTGCTGTATAATATAGTTGAGATATTGTGTCCGTTTTTGCATCTCACCGCCCGTTGCGGATGAGGGCACCATGTATAAACAAAAACTGTATATCACACACCTGCGGCTGTTTATCCCTGACCGAACCCGCCGCCCTCGGGTTTTTTGGGATATTCTGTGAGTTTCGCATTTCGGGCCGGCATGTGTGGGGTTCGTTTTTTGCGGCCATATCTCTACATATGACTACGAAAGGATTGCTTTATGGCAAAAAAACAAAACACAACCAAGCTCCGCGTTATGATGCTGGGCGGTTTGAACGAGATCGGTAAAAACATCGCTGTTCTGGAATACGGCAACGACATCGTCATCGTGGACTGCGGTCTGGCTTTCCCCGACGATGACATGCTTGGCATAGATCTGGTAATCCCGGACATCTCCTATCTGGAAAAGAACGCGGACCGGATTCGCGGTATTCTTCTGACCCACGGTCATGAGGATCACATCGGCGCCCTGCCCTACGTTCTCCGTACCATCCATCCGCCCATCTACGGCACCCGCCTGACTTTGGGTATCCTTCAGAACAAGCTGGCCGAGCAGCGTCTGCCCCACAAGGTGCAGATGAACACCGTATCCGCCGGCGATACCGTGAAGCTGGGTGCTTTTTCCGCGGAATTCATCCGGGTGAATCACTCTATCGCCGATGCCTGCTGCATCGCCATCACCACTCCTGTGGGCGTGGTGCTTCACTCCGGTGACTTCAAGATCGACGTATCCCCCATCGACGGCGACATGATCGATCTGACCCGCATCGGTGAATACGGCAAGAAGGGCGTTCTGCTCTTCATGTGCGAATCCACCAACGTGGGCCGTGCCGGATTTACTCCCTCGGAGAGAAAGGTCGGCACCTCCCTGGATCTGATCTTCATGAATAACCCAGACAAGCGGGTAATCGTGGCTACCTTCTCCTCCAACGTACACCGTGTACAGCAAATCATCAATTACAGCGCCAAATACGGCCGAAAGGTAGCCATCACCGGACGCAGCATGCTGAACGTGGTGGGCGCC
>JAZSCY010000316.1:0-2373 GCA_045530875.1 Eubacteriales bacterium | reverse complement strand
GGCAGCGGATGCAGCACACGCATAGTTTCCTTTGCAAGCTTCATCTTTTCAGCAGTCAGAATATAGCTGTCCTTCAGGCGCTCGTATTCGGATACATCGGCAAAGCGCTCCTGCTGTACACGGGTCATGTACAAAATGTCCAAAGAGGGCATAGCCTCCTCCAGACTGGTGGTTTCCTCGTAAGGCATGCCGTGCTTCATCAGTACGTCCTTTTTCACGTATCCCGGCAGACGGAGCTCCTCGGGGGAGATCAGAACGATCTTGATGTCATGATAACGGGACAGCGCCGCAATCAGAGAATGCACGGTGCGGCCGTACTTCAGATCGCCGCAGAAGCCAACGGTCAGCCCGTTCAAGGTGCCCTTTTCCCGATAGATGGTCAGAAGATCCGCCAGAGTTTGGGTGGGATGGCAGTGACCGCCGTCGCCGGCATTGATTACGGGAATGGATGCGTTGCGGGACGCCACATAGGGAGCGCCCTCCTGGGGATGGCGCATGGCGATGATGTCCGCATAGCAGCTGATAACCTGGGCGGTGTCTGCCACGCTTTCGCCCTTGGAAGCTGAGGAGGAGGAAGCAGAGGAGAAACCGATCACACTGCCACCCAGCTCCAGCATAGCCGCCTCAAAACTGAGACGGGTACGGGTGGAGGGCTCAAAGAACAGCGTCGCCAGCTTCTTGCCTTTGCATTTTTCGGAATACTTTTCGGGATGCTCGCTGATGTCGCAGGCAGTCCGCATCAATTCGTCCACTTCCGCAACGGACAGATCGACGATATCAATTATACTTCTCATGCTTTGATCCAGCTTTCATCGGAGGGATTGTTGCGGAAGGCGATCAGACGGGCTACGTCTTCCGCCCGGATGTAACCTTCCTCAGCGGCCGTTTCCGCGATTACATCAAAATTGGTCAGGGATACGTTCTTCACGTTGGCGGCTTCCAGACGCTCGATACCCTTCTTCATACCGTAGGTGAAGATGCTGACGATACCCAGCACTTCCGCACCGGCTTCGCGCAGTACGTTGACCACTTCCAGAACGCTGCCGCCGGTGGAGATCAGATCTTCCACAACCACAACCTTCTGACCGGCCTCCAGCTTACCCTCGATCTGATTCTGTCTGCCGTGGTCCTTGGCGCCGGAGCGTACGTAACCCATGGGCATATCCAGAATGTGTGCGGTGATCGCTGCGTGAGCGATACCGGCGGTGGAGGTACCCATCAGCACCTCAGCCTCAGGATAATGCTCTTTGATCAGCTTAGCCAGACCGTTTTCCACATCGTCACGCACCTTGGGGGCGGTCAGTGTCAGACGGTTGTCGCAATATACGGGGCTCTTGATGCCGCTGGCCCAGGTGAAGGGCTGGTCGGGGCGGAAGAATACTGCCTTAATGGACAGAAGATCTTTTGCAATCCGTTTTTCCATGATACTATATCTCCTTAATCAACAAATTCACGAATACATCTCTCGTATGCCGCAACCGGATCCTCGGCGGCGGTGATGGGGCGTCCCACTACGATGTAGTCGGAGCCGATTTCCTTGGCCTGTGCGGGGGTCATGACACGCTTCTGATCACCGATCTCGCCGTCAGCAAAACGAACGCCGGGGGTAACGGTGAAGAAGTCCTTGCCGCAGGTTTCATGTACCACGCCGGCTTCCAGGGGAGAGCAGACCACGCCGTCCAGACCGGCGGCCTTGGCGTTCTTGGCGTAGTGCATCACTACATCGGGCATAGCGTGGGGAATCAACAGATCCCGGTGCATGCTTCCCTCATCGGTGGAGGTAAGCTGGGTAACGGCGATCAGAAGAGGACGACTTCCGTCGAGGCGTGTCAGCCCCTCAATGGCGGCCTCCATCATGCGGATGGTACCGGCAGCGTGCAGATTGCACATATCCACATCCAAACGGGAGAGAACCGCCATGGATTTCTTTACGGTGTTGGGGATGTCGTGCAGTTTCAGATCCAAAAAGATTTTGTGGCCGCGAGCCTTGATCTCACGAACGATGGACGGACCCTCGGCGTAGAACAATTCCATGCCGATCTTCACAAAAGGCTTTCTGGTGGCAGAAAACTTGTCCAGGAAGGCAAATACCTGCTCTGCCGAGGCAAAGTCACAGGCAATGATTACGTCTTTTCCCATAGTCTTACATCTCCTATTATATCATGTAAATTTTCAATCTTGTACTTTTCCATAGCCGCGGGCAGATCGCGGATGATATCCCGGCAGGCGTAGGGATTGATCAGATTGGCGGCACCCACCTCAACGGCGGTAGCACCGGCCAGCATCAACTCCAGCACATCCTCGGCGGTGCTGACACCGCCCATACCCACAATGGGGATCTTGACCGCGTTGTAAACCTGCCACACGCACCGC
>JAZSCY010000239.1:0-1761 GCA_045530875.1 Eubacteriales bacterium | reverse complement strand
CCGAGGGAACGGAAGGGATCGTTTTCGTCGGATATGAAGTAGATAAATTGTACTATCCACCGGAATCCGTACAGGTAATAAACCGGGAAGGCATCTCCGTGCCCGTTACACAGAAGGAAGACGGCACCTACTATGCGGAATACGTCTACAGTGAATCCCTCAAGCAGCAGTATTCCGAATATGTGATTTCCGCCGCAAAAGCGCTGGCGGCATATATGCAGAACGACGGAAGATTCTCGGCGATCGGTGCCTATCTGGATCCGGACAGCGATCTGTATACAAATGTAAAATCCTCGGAAACGTACTTCGTCATAGACCACTCCTCCTACTCCTTCGAAGATGTAAAAACATCTGAATTCTATGCATACGATGACAATACCTTCTCCTGCCGTGTATCCTTTATCCATGTTCTGAAGCGGTCGGGCAGCAAGGACTACCGCGACTATCTGGATATGACCTTCTATCTGCGCAAGGTGGACGGCACCTATCTGATCTACGACCGATTCAATCACTGATTACAGGAGGTACCAAATGGAAATACTCTCCCTAAGAGAACTCGGTATCCTGGATTTTATTCAGGAACACATCCGGTGCGATTTTCTCGACTGGTTTTTCCCTACCATAACCAAACTGGGCGACAGCGGAATCTTCTGGATATTGCTGGCTGTCATCTTTCTCTTTTTCAAAAAAACGCGCAAAACTGGCCTTATGATGGGCGTTGCCCTGCTTTGCGGACTGATTGTGGGTAACATCACACTAAAGCCGCTGATACACCGTATACGCCCCTACGATCTGAATCCGGACGCGGTGCTTCTGATCGAACGACTCAGCGATTTCTCCTTCCCCTCCGGTCACACGCTCTCCTCCTTTGAGGGGGCTACCGTTCTGATGATCCGGGATAAGCGTTTTGGAATCCCCGCCATGGTGCTTGCCGTCTGCATCGCACTTTCCCGACTGTACTTATATGTGCATTATCCCACGGATGTGCTTGCCGGCGCCATACTCGGTATCGGATTCGGCTTTCTGGCGGTGGCACTTGTGAATGCAGTTCAAAAGAAAATCAACCACGCAAAATGATAATAATCCCTCCGGCACGCAAAAGGTGCCGGAGGGGTTCTTTTATTCATTTACAAACTCATAAACCGTTGTGGTATCATATACCTCACCCGGCCGTAAAATCACATTGGTGAATCCGGGGTGATTGATGCTGTCCGGCATGGCCTGCGTTTCCAGACAGATGGCAAAATACTTTTTCGGTTCCACATTACCCTTGAAATGCAGAGCATCCTTGGCAATGATATTACAGGTGTATATCTGCATGCAGGGCTGATCTGTGTAGACGTTCACCAAGCGCCCGGATGCCGGATCCTTCAAAGTTGCCTGCTTTTTCATCGTTTTGTCATAATCGGCAAAAATGAAGTTGTTGTCGAATCCGTCAAAGAATCGGATCTCCGGATGTGGATCACGGAGGGCGTCTCCCAGCAGTCTGGATTCTCTGAAATCATAAGCAGTTCCGTCCACGGGAAGAATCGAGCCGTCGGGAATCAGTTCGTGATCGATTCCGTTGATGCGGTCCGCATTCATCCAAAGATAATGAGAGCCGATGTTACCCCTCTGGTATCCGCTCAGATTGAAGTAGGCATGATTGGTCAGGTTAATGGGAGTGGCTTTATCCGTGACAGCGTTGTAATGGATGCGCAACGCACCGCCCGCTGTCAGCGTGTACGTAACCGTGATCTGAAGATTGCCGGGATAATGCTC
>JAZSCY010000304.1:0-7128 GCA_045530875.1 Eubacteriales bacterium | reverse complement strand
TGGAAGTATCGGCGGCAGATTTTGAGACAGTTTTATCCCACGATTTCCCCGTGACCGATCCCGCGGCCGGCGAGAAAATGAAAGCCCGGATCGATGCGGCTCGCATGGCTGGCGACTCCATCGGCGGCGTGATCGAGTGTGCCGTAACCGGCCTGAAAGCCGGGCTGGGTGAGCACATGTTCTGGGGCATGGAAAACCGCATTTCTCATCTGATCTTCGGCGTGCCCGGCGTAAAAGGCATCGAGTTCGGTGCGGGATTTGAGATCGCAAAAATGCGGGGCTCCGAGGCCAACGATCCCTTCGCAACCGATGGAGAGCGGATTTTTACCACATCCAATCACAGCGGCGGTATCCAGGGCGGCATGACCAACGGCATGCCTCTGATCTTCCGCTGCGCCATAAAGCCCACCCCCTCCATCGGGATGGAGCAGGACAGCGTCAGCCTTTCCCGGATGGAAAACACCAAGCTGGTGATCGGCGGGCGTCACGACCCCTGCATTGCTCCCCGCGCCGTGCCCGTCATCGAGGCCGTCGCGGCTCTGGCCATTCTGGGCGCGCTGCTGGATCCGATGCTGCTGTAATGCTTGAAAAAATATGGATATATTGGTAAAAGAAACACGGGCTCAGGAAGCCGCGGAACTGTGCCGCATACAAAAAGCGGCCTTTCTGCCCCTGTACGAAAGCTATCACGACGACGGCAATCCTTACCTGCGGGGAGAAGAGGATATTACGGACCGACTGAATACTGACCGTTTTCGTTATTTTACGATTTTTCTGGACGGAGAAATTGCAGGCGGTGTTCTGTACAGGTGCAAGGGAGAAACTCCCTTTACCGACGATCTGGAAAAAGGACAGTACTACTTGCAAAGAATCTATATTAGCCCGGAACACCAGGGGAAACGAATTGCGCAAACCGCCATCCTGCTTTGCGAGAAGGATCTTCCGGGCGCCAAATGCTTTTTGGTAGACTTTCCCCAAGATCTGACGCAAAACAAGCGGTGCTATGTGAAAGCAGGGTTTACCGATACGGGCAAACGCCTGGAAGTACAGCCGGGCTTGGTTTTGGCATGTTATGAAAAAACATTAAACAAATAGAGCCGTAACACATATCGAGGTAACTTATCATGGATCTTTCCGAACTGAGAGAACAAATCAACGAAATTGACAGCGAAATGCTGAAGCTGTTCTTGCGCCGCATGGAGGTGGCGGAAAACGTGGCCGAATACAAGCGGCAGAACGGTCTGCCCGTTCTGGATGCGGAAAGAGAAAGAGAATTGCTGGCCAACATCGCCCAGCAGGCCGGTGAGGATCTGGACAAGTATGCCGTGGTGCTTTATTCCACCCTTTTGTCCCTGAGCCGCTCTCATCAGCACAGAAAACTTTCCCCCGACAAGGAATACAAGGGCAAAATCGATGCCGCTTTGGAGAGCACTCCCAAACTGTTCCCCGAAAAGGCTCGCATCGCCTGTCAGGGCGTGGAGGGGGCGTATTCCCAGATCGCGGCATCCAAAATGTTCAAAATCCCCTCCATTCTGTATTTTTCCTCCTTTGACGGCGTGTTTGCCGCCATTGAATCCGGCATGTGCGAATATGGCGTGCTGCCCATCGAGAACAGCACCGCCGGCTCCGTAAAACGGGTATACGATCTGATGGTGGATCACAATCTGTACATCGTCCGCTCCATGCGGGTAAAGATCGATCACAATCTACTCTCCAAGCCCGGCACAAAGCAGAGCGACATCAAGGAAATCTTCTCCCATGAGCAGGCAATCGATCAGTGCGCGGCTTTTCTGCGCACCATGAAGGATGTAAAGGTCACCGTCTGCCCCAACACCGCCGTCGCCGCCCGTATGGTAGCGGAATCCGAGAGGACGGATGTGGCGGCGCTGTCCTCCCGGGACTGTGCTGAGTTGTACGGTTTGCAGATTCTGTCCAGCTCCGTGCAGGATAAGAGCAACAACTACACCCGCTTCATCTGCGTAGCGAAGAAGCCCCTGATCTTCCCCGGCGCGGACCGCACCAGCATCATGCTGATCACCCACCACAAGCCCGGTGCTTTGTACAACGTGCTGGCAAAGATCAACGCTCTGGGACTGAATCTCTTGAAACTGGAATCCCGTCCTTTGCCGGAGCGGGAGTTTGAGTTCATGTTCTATTTCGACATCGAAGCCTCCGCTTACTCGCCGCTTCTGCCGGAGCTCCTCTCCGAATTGGATGCGGACAGCGAAGAATTCAAGTACCTTGGCACCTATGCCGAAACCATCGGCTGATATGGACAAGAAAGTATACGGCCTTTTGGGCGAGCATCTGGGACACAGTTATTCCCCCGAAATCCATGCGGGACTCGGGCAGTATGAGTACCGTCTTTTTGAGATGGAGGAGGGGGAGATTCCCGCCTTCCTCGCATCGGATCGCTTTGAGGCCATCAACGTAACCATCCCCTACAAGAAAACCGTTCTCCCCTATCTGGCCGAGATTTCCCCGGAGGCGAAAAAGATCGGCTCCGTCAACACCATCACCCGCCTGCCCGGAGGAGGATTGCGGGGGGATAACACGGATTACTACGGTTTTTCCTATATGCTGGACCGGGCGAAGATCGACGTGTCCCACAAAAAATGCCTGATTCTGGGATCCGGCGGCGCATCGCTGACCGCGGTGGCCGTGGTGACGGATCGGGGCGGCATGCCTACCGTTATCTCCCGCTCCGGCGAGAACAATTATGAGAATATCACCCGTCACGCCGATGCGGACGTGATCATCAACACTACCCCCGTGGGGATGTATCCCAACAACGGAAAATCTCCGGTGGATCTGTCGGTGTTCCCCAAACTATGCGGCGTAGTGGATATGATCTACAATCCCTGCCGCACCGCCCTGCTTCTGCAGGCGGAAAGACGCGGCATCCCCTCCGTGGGCGGGCTGAGCATGCTGGTCGCCCAGGCAAAACGGGCCAACGAGCTGTTTTTCGGCACCCCGCAGCCCGATTCCCTCATCGAATCCGTCACCGCCCAGGTGCGGCGTGACAAGGAGAACATCATCCTCATCGGCATGCCCGGCTGCGGCAAATCCACGGCGGGACGAACGCTGTCGGAAATCATGGGGAAAGAATTTTTCGACACGGACGAGGAGATCCTTCGCATCAGCGGGCGCACGCCGGCGGAGATCATCCGGGAGGACGGGGAGGAGATCTTCCGACAGATCGAGCATGAAGCGGTATGCGCTCTCGGCAAAAAAAGCGGATGCATCATCGCTACCGGCGGCGGCGTAGTCACCCGGGAGGAAAACTACGATCCGCTGCATCAAAACGGCACTTTGGTGTTCATCACCCGCCCCCCGGAGGAATTGTCCTCCCACGGCCGTCCCCTCAGTCAGACGGTGGGTGTGCAGGCGCTGTATGAAAAACGGCTGCCTCTGTACGAGGCATGGGCGGATGTCCGGGCGGCATGTCTGGAGAATCCGGCACAAACCGTCGCCGGGATATTGGCAGCACTCCGAGCAAACGAAGATACAACGGGAGGTTCCACATGAAAATTCTTGTTATCAACGGTCCCAATCTGAATATGCTGGGAATCCGGGAGCCGGATATCTACGGAAGCGGCACCTACGCCGATCTATGCCGGCAAATCACCCGCTGGGCGGAAGAGATGCACGTGGAGGTGGAGCTGTTCCAGTCCAATCACGAGGGCGCGATCGTGGATAAGATCCAGGAAGCCTACGGCGTGTTCGACGGGATCCTGATCAATCCGGCGGCGTATACCCACACCAGCGTGGCCATTCTGGACGCCTTGAAGGCGGTGTCCATCCCCACGGTGGAGGTACACATCTCCGACGTGAATGAGCGGGAGGAATTCCGCCGTCACTCCTTTGTGTCGCTGATCGCCGAAAAAACGCTGGCGGGATTCGGTTTTGACGGATACCGCATGGGTTTGCAGCATCTGGCGGAAAATCACAAGTAAATAATAGTCCGGGATACGCTTTGCCAGGCGATCCCGGATTTTATTTTCCCATTTTTTGCGCAGATTCGGTTTTACCGTTGAATTGTACACAATTATGCGGTATAATATACTATGTATATGTATTTCTACCGGAGAGGAGGGCTCACTCCTTGGCTCAATCCAAAAAAACCGCAAAGAAACGGAAAGCCATCGACTTCATCCGCGGCAGCGTCATTCTGTCCGCCATCGATCGGTTCTCCCAAAAAATATACTCCTGGCTGAAAACCGGCCTGTTCGGTACACTCCTGTCCGCCTATTCCGAGGCGGAGACGGGAGATGGAAATGTGCGGCGGGGACGCTTTTCCCGCTTCGTCATCGCCCCCATGCGCCGCATGATCTCTGAGCGGCTGGATCAGTGCTGTGCGGTGAATCTGGTGCGCCGCCTGATGGATTATCTTCTGCGTTGCCGCCTGCAAGTCTATGGCACGTTCCTTATGACCTTTGGCGTGTACGCCGCTGTTACCTTTCTTCTCAGCATGATGGATGAGGGCAAAACGCCTTCCCTGACCGGTGCGATAGCGGCGCTGTGCTGCATCGGCGCGTCCCTTCCCCTGCTCATGTCCCGACTGACCTTGTCACAGGCCGTACTGCAATCCGGTATGGCATCCCGTCTTGTCTCCTTCCTTGGCATTCGCCGGGAGTCTCTGCGGGCAGAGGGTGCCTGCGGTCGATCCAATATGGCCTTTATCGCCGGCATGCTGCTGGGCTCGCTGACCTTGTTTATCCCCACATTGTATGTTCTGGGCGGGTTGATCGGTCTTCTTATCGCCTACCGCATATTCATCACGCCGGAATTGGGTGTGGTGGCGCTGTTCTTCGCCATGCCCTTCCTTCCCACTATGGTACTGCTGGCCGCTGTGTGCTACACGGGTCTTTGCTACGGCGTAAAACTTCTTCTCGGCAAGCGGGAATTCCACCTTCTTCCGGTGGATGGCGCCGCCGTGGCTTTTGCCATCTGCCTGGCCTTTGCCGGTATGTTCTCCTTCTCCGCCGGGTCCCGTAAGCCGGCCTTGGTGCTGATCTGCTTCCTGCTCGGATACATTCTGACCGTATCCCTGATCCGCACAAGAGAATGGCTGCACCGGTGCACATGGGCCGCCATCTCCGCCGCCTCCCTTGTATCCCTTTACGGAATTTATCAGTATTTCTTCGGTTCCGTGGCCAACGCGGGCGCGTGGCTGGATACCGAGATGTTTGAAGGTATCGCCGCCCGGGTCGTTTCCACCTTGGAGAATCCCAACATGCTGGCAGAATACCTGATCATGATCTTCCCCATGGCCGCCGCGCTTCTGATCACCAAAGGAAGCGTGAAGCAAAAGGGATTTTCCCTTATCGCCTGCGCCGTTTGCGGGCTGTGCATCATCCTTACCTGGAGCCGCGGCGCCTGGCTTGGCCTTCTGTTCGCCGGCATGATCTTTTTGCTGATCTGGAATCACCGCACCATGTACCTTCTGTTCGCCGGTGTGGCCTCCATTCCCTTTCTGCCCCTGGTACTGCCGGATTCCATTGTATCCCGCTTCACCAGCATCGGCAATCTGGCGGATACCTCCACCTCCTATCGGGTGAATATCTGGCGCGGCACCATGCGTATGCTCCAGGATTACTGGAGCTGCGGTATCGGCATCGGTGAGGCAGCCTGGGATACCGTATATCCCCGCTACTCGCTGGCGGCGATTGAAACTGCGCCCCACGCCCACAATCTGTATCTGCAGATCACGGTGGAGTGCGGCATTGTGGGACTGCTTCTGTTCCTCACCTTTATTGTGCTTCTCACCCGATACAATTTCACCTTCTATCGCAAGCTGGAGGATATGCGGGAAACCATCGCCGCCTCGATCCGTCCTCACGGCATGCTGATGGATCCGGAGGAGTATTCCTCCACGGCCCAGCTGGGCTCGGCAAACCAGCGGATCACAAGACTCCGTATGGAAGCCGCCGCCCCTCTGTGCGGACTGTTTGCCGTATTGGTGCAAAGCTTTACGGATTACACCTGGTACAACTACCGGGTATATCTCATGTTCTGGCTGATTGCCGCTCTGAGCGCTGCCTACATCCGCTGCGGACAGGCTGATCTTTCCCGTTTGCAGGAAAAGGATGCCTATACCCCCGCCGGCAAATCGGAGGCGGAGGTGGACATCCCTCTCCAACCCCGCGCCAAAACAACATCAAAAAAAAGGAGATTCCCGCCATGCGTAAAGTAAAAATGAAATTCAATATAATGGATGTGCTGATCCTCCTGGGTATTGTTGCGGTAGCCGCCGTGCTTCTGTACGTATTCGTCCTCAGCGAGGATACGCCGGTGGATTCCCTTTCCGGCGGTACGACAAAGATCACTTATGTGGTGGAGATCACCAACGTGGATGACATCTATGCGGACAAGATCTCCGTGGGCGATACCTTGATCGACTCCTCCAAGAAAATGAATATCGGCACCATTACGGCGGTGGAATCCCAGCCCTATGTACATCTGGGAAAGAATCTGACAAACGGCACCATGGAGCTGACCACCGTGGACAACCGCTCCACCATCTACGTAACTGTGGAAGCGGATGCCACCCTCAGCGGCTTTTCCTACACTGTCAACGGATACACCGTGTACGTGGGTCAGCAGGTGCATCTGTCCCTGCCCCATTTTGTCGGAAGTGGATACTGCATCGCTCTGGAAGTTCAACCTTAAACGACAAGGCTCACGAAAGGAGCTTCACATTCTTTTATGAATTATATATCGCTGATTTACGGACTGGTTGCCGTTGTATGCGCCGCTTTGGTGGCATATACCGTAACCCCGCCGATCCGGGTTCTCGCTTATAAGATCGGCGCTCTCGACATTCCCTCCGATTCCCGGAGAATGCACAACAAGCCCATTCCCCGTCTGGGCGGCTTGGCCATCTTTATCAGCTTTGTTCTGAATGTTCTGATTTTCTGCGAGCCTTCCTCCACCTTGGTATCCATCTGCGTGGGTGGATTGCTTCTGTGCGTTCTGGGCACGCTGGATGACATTTACCGTCTTCATTGGCTCGTCAAGCTGCTGGTACAGTTGGCGGCGTCCACGTTTGCCGTACTGAACGGCGCCGTCATCAATTTTGCCACTTTTGGTGACAGCATCATATCCCTTGGCCCTTGGAGCATTCCT
>JAZSCY010000389.1:0-2489 GCA_045530875.1 Eubacteriales bacterium | reverse complement strand
AAAGACACGTGTAGGTTGATTCCTCATCATATTCGGTATCGCAAATGATGGAATGCTGTTTTGCAATCATCAGACACTCGAGAGCCTCTTTACTTTTCCTGGAGCACATGTACAATTTTGCCAGATATATGTTTGTCCATCCAACGGTTTGCCTGTAAAAACCAAAGTTACCATCCTCAAAAAAGATATCCATGATTGCCAGAAATTTTCGATAAATTTCAATCAATTCTTCATTAGAAAATGGTTTTTGACCGTTATCTAATGGAGAATTGCTATAGATCATTTTCAAAAACAGTGCGTTGACATCGTCAAACAGTTCTTCACGATTGATTTCAAATCGTTTAGTTCCAACGTATATTCCCGAAAGAAGAGATTCTTTGGTTAAGTGTCTGTTTGGCATTTGATTCGCCAGTGCAATGGCTTTTTCCGATTGATTGAGTTCCGGATAAGTGTAACATAGGAGCTGTATTGCGTTGTTTCTAATCTCGATATCCGTGCATTCCGCCAGAATGCGTTCTCCCAAAGAAATCACTTCCTGTGTCAGAGTATCATATTCATCCGTTCGCTCAGGCTCATTTCTGCTTTTCCAAACACAAGACATCAAGTCAGACATGATTTTGTGATTATTTGGATACTCTTTGTGAGCAGCACGTAAGATATTTTCCCCTTCGCGATTATATCCCAGTTCCCACTGTTTTTTCGCTTCTGCAAGCAGATCATTGATTCGTTTTTCTTTTTGCTCAACATCGATGCCCAGTAATGTGTCGGCACTTACGTGCAGAACATTGCATAGAATCGGAATCTGCGAAATATCCGGCGCGGTGCGGTCGCACTCCCACTGGGAAACGGCGCGGGATGTGATGCCCAGATAATCGGCTAGCTGTTCCTGGGTGATGTTTTTTTCGCGGCGAAGCCGCTTGATGGTGGATCCGATTGACATAGAATTGTCCTCCGAAATAGATTCAAAAGCGCTTTTGTGATTATAGTATATCATAATTTTAAAATCACGCAACGAATCATTTGTGGATTTATATCAAAGCGGCACTTTGATTTTCAAAGGAGAGGTGGATTTCACGGCATCTCCCCTACGAAAAAGACGAAAATTTCCCACAAAAAAACCGGGCACCCGATGGGGTTCCCGATTTTTTCTTTTTAGCGAATGTCCTGTTGCACATTCTCCGGCCTTTCGTCCAGCTGCCACGGATTGCGCAAAATGCCCTTCATCAGCTTGAGGCTGGAGGCAAAATAGTATCCGTCGCAGATGCGCTCATCCGTAACCACGGTCAGATCCATATAAGAATGCTTGTACACCGATCCGTCCGGGTTCACTTCATAGGAGCGCTGTTTTGCGCCGAAGGAAACAAAGACGGGGCAGGTACCAAAATCATACAGATGATGGAACACGGGCGGGATGCCGAGGGATCCCATGGATGTAATGAAGAAGGAGCAATGGAAGGGGGAGAGATTCGTGAGGAATTTGGGCAGCAGATTGAAATAATCCAGCAGTTTCAAGAACCACACCACGAATTTCAGGATCACGGAGGGGAGATAGGACAAAAACTTGGCCGTATCGTCGAAATCTCCGCCCGGGTTATCCCGGTACTCGGTGATCACCCGATTCAACTCTTCATAAACCACCTGCAAGGTGGCATCGCGGGGCACGGTGATCTTCACCACCGTATCGGGGGAATCCAGGGACATTTCCTTTTTGATCGTCAGAGCGATCTCCACCTCATCCCGGGTCCACACTCTCTGGCCGCGGATGAAGCGGTTGAGGGCGGGGCGCTGGGCGGTGGTGCGTACATAAGCGGCGATCAACAGATGCATCATGCTGACATTCTTCATTCCCTCCGCCTGCTTTTCCTTGAGATACTTCTCAAGCTTCGCGACGGGAATCCGATCGGTAATCAGATTCTGACTGCCGGTGCGGGTGTTCATGATAAACGGAGATATCATGGCCATAGGGGAAATGGTTTTGACACGTCTCATAGTGGATTTGCGCTTTTTCTTCTTTTCCGGCTTGCCGGATTCGGGCGCGGGAGTCACCTCAGCGGTTGTCTCCGGTGCCAGCGTTTCCAATTCAGACATCGTATCACATCCTTTCGGTTTATTTACCGTAATGGGATGAAGAAAGGGATGCGTTGATCAAATAGTATTTTATCACAGTTTCGTTGTTGTGTAAACAAGAATTTGGAATTTTATGAACAATTTTGTCGATGCGGGGGAGATTTTAACCAACGGTTGATGAAAAAATCCAGCCGCCCGATTGACAACGGCGAAAAACCGTGCTATACTGACAGCGTAAAATCAATCAGCCAGAAGGAGGCGATCGTTATGACAAACTTATATGGATCGGATGTTGTACGCGCCGCCGGGGTTGGTTTCTGACGGATACTTTGTGATGATTGTTGCACATCCGAAATCGGGTGTGTTTTTTGTTTGGCTTGGCATTTTTGCACCCGACGGGGTGCTTTTTTGTTTTTCGTGGG
>JAZSCY010000250.1:0-2783 GCA_045530875.1 Eubacteriales bacterium | reverse complement strand
GTACTAAGGCGTATGCGCCGCCCGTATAATGCAGGACAGGCCATGGAGTTCATCCGCTCCGTGCGTGAGTTTTTCCCGGAGGCTATGTTGACCGCGGACGTAATCGTGGGATTTCCCGGTGAGACGGATGAGGAATTTTGTGAAACCGTGGATTTCTGCCGTGAGGCAAAATTTTTGCATCTTCACATATTCCCGTATTCCGTGCGTAAGGGAACGGAAGCCGCAGGAATGCCAAATCAGCTTTCCGGATGCGTTAAGAAACAGCGCGCAGCAGAACTGGCAAATGTGCAGGCGGATATCAAGCGATCGCTCCTTGACCAATATGTGGATGATCACCGCGAAAGTCCCGTATACGTGCTGATTGAGGAAGAGAAGAAGGGGCACTTTGTTGGTCATTCCGAACATTATGTGGAAGTACGTCTGAAAACGGATTCTGGTGCAGTCGGTGAGACAGTACCTGTTCTGCTTTCGGAAACGGACGGTGAAGTGTGTTACAGCAAATAAAAACAGACGAGGCTTACACCTCGGCTGTTATTTTATACGGTTATTTCTTGGCTCTTGAAAAGTTTGCTGCGTCGGTAACAGATGGCGAGAAGCAAACTGCACAAAACCCATCCGGCCGGATAGGCCAGCGCGGTCAGAAGAAGCGACTGACCGAAATAGTATTTTGTAATGGACAGATATGCCTGACGGAACAGAACAAAACAGCCAAGCATGATCACCATGGGAGCGTTTGCATTTCCCACGCCGCGCAATGCACCGGCATAAATCTGATTGAAGCAGATCATGATGTAGAAAGGTGAGATAACGGTGACAAAATAGGCACCGAATTCGATCACATCCGCCTCGGGTGAGATCAGACGGAGCAGAGGTCGTTTACATACGATCATCAGCACCACCAGCGCAGCGGTAATCATAACGGACAACTTCAGTGATTCCTTAACACCTTCTTTGGCACGGTCCATCTTCTTTGCGCCGTAGTTCTGCCCAACAAAGGTGGTGGATGCCATGGAAATGCTCATGACCGGAATCAAGAGAAACGCGTCCAGTTTGTTGTAACTGGTCCATCCGGCCATGCAGGCAGATTCAAAGGCGTTTATGTAGGACTGTACAAATACGTTGGAAAAGGAGGTAACTGCTTGCTGTATACCGGAAGGCATACCCACAGCAAGTATTTTTGACAGCATATCCCAGCGGATTCTCAACTGATTCCAGCGGACACCGTAGGGCTCCTTCGTGCGAGTGAGTACATACAGCACCAGTGCCGCCGAGCAGAACTGGGAAAGAATGGTAGCCAGTGCCACACCGGCTACACCCATGTGGAAAGCCAGCACAAACACCAGATCGCCAACGATATTCAGACCGGCGGAAAAGGCCAAAAAATACAAAGGGCGGCGGGAGTCGCCCACAGCACGAAGAATACCTGCGCCCATGTTATACAGAAGCAGACCGGATATGCCGGCAAAATAGATACTCAGATAGGTTTTTGCCTGATCAAACACATCATCCGGTGTTTCCATCATCCGCAGCATGGGATCTACGATCAGCATACCGACGGTGGTGGCAATCATGCCGAGGATCAGCGTTACACTCAGTGTCGTGTGTACTGCCTCGCGCAGATTATCGTAATCCTTGGCACCGAACCGCTGTGAAATAATGACGCCGGCACCCACAGACAATCCGTTGCAAAGACCGACCAGCATGTTGATGATGTTGCCGGTGCTTCCAACGGCGGCCAGAGCCTGTTTGCCAACGTACTGGCCGACAACAACGGAGTCCACGGCATTGTACAACTGCTGGAACATAAGGCCGATGGCCATGGGAATGGCAAACTGCAGAATATGGCGGAATATGGAGCCGTCGGTCATATCCGTGTCTTTATTACGTCGGAAAATAACGCATCGCCTCACTTGTGTGAAAAGTGGATTATTCGGATACTTTCTTGATGTCGTAAGGGGTGGTCTGATACACGAAATAATTCAGCCAGTTGGAATACAAAAGATTCGCATGGGAACGCCAACTGACGTGGGGCTCTTTGGTATCATCGTCATTCGGGTAGTAATTCTTCGGCACAGAGATGGGAAGACCGGCATTTTTGTCCCGCAGGTATTCTTTCTCCAGCGTGCCTCGGTCGTATTCGGAGTGGCCGGTGATAAAGATCTGACGGCCGTTTTTGGAGGAGATGGCATACACGCCCGCCTCCTCCGATGAGGCAAGTATCTTCAATTCAGGCACTTTCTCTATATCCTCCCGCAGGACTGTGGTGTGACGGGAGTGGGGAACGGGAAATACGTCATCAAATCCGCGCAGAAGAATAGAGCGTGCATAGTCTGCCTTGTGGGGGAAGACACCGAACATTTTTTTCTCCAGCGGGTGCTTTTGAATACCGTAATGATAGTACAGACCGGCCTGGGCACCCCAGCAGATATGAAAAGTGCTGTGCACATGGGTTTTGGACCACTCCATGATTTCACAGAGTTCCTCCCAGTAATCCACATCCTCAAATTCCAATTTTTCCACCGGTGCTCCGGTAATCACCATACCGTCGAAATACTCGTCTTTATATTCACAGAAGGTACGGTAGAAGGAAGTCAGATGTTCCTCCGATACATTCTGGGATTTGTGGGTGGCAGTGTGCATCAGATACAGTTCTACCTGCAAAGGTGTGTTGCTCAAAAGACGGGACAACTGTGTCTCCGTATCAATCTTGGTGGGCATAAGATTTAGAAGAAGAATCCGCAGTGGACGGATGTCCTGGGTGATGGCCCGGGTTTCCGTCATTA
>JAZSCY010000297.1:0-2021 GCA_045530875.1 Eubacteriales bacterium | reverse complement strand
CCTTGGCCGCAAAATATGTACCCACATGCTCACCCTCGATCACACGGTACAGAACCCGGGGATCCCGGCCGTTGAGGATCTGCATGGGAATGCCTGCGGCGGTGGCGATCTGTGCCGCTTTCAATTTCGTCAGCATACCGCCCGTACCCCGATCGGATCCCACGCCGCCGGCGCAAGCCAGCACGGCATCGTTGATCTCCGTCACGTGTTCGATCAGGCGAGCATTTTTGTTTTTGCGGGGATCGCTGTCGTACAGACCGTCGATATCGCTCAGGTTGATCAGCAGATCGGCCCCGCAGATGATGGCAACGTAAGCGGACAGCGTATCGTTTCCGCCGAACTTGATTCCCTCAAAGGAGACGGAGTCGTTTTCGTTGACAATCGGTATGCATCCAAACCCGATCAGCTGGGCAAAAGTGGATTTGGCCAAAGCGAAGCGGCTTTCGTTATCCACCACGTCCTTGGTGATCAGAATCTGGCCTACGGTATGGCCATAGGTGGCAAACAACCGCTCGTACAGACGCATGATCTCACACTGTCCCACCGCGGCCAGTGCCTGCTTTTCCTCCACGGACCGTTTGGTGATCTCCAACCCCAGTCGGCTGGTACCGGCAGACACCGCACCGGAGGATACCAGCACCACCTCCAGACCGGCGTTGCGCATATCGGACAGCACACGCACCAAAGTTTCAATGCGGCGGATGTTCAGTTTTCCCGTGGCATAGGTCAGCGTGGATGTACCAATTTTTACCACAATCCGTTTGTGTTTATCCGAATATTCCATATTTGTCATTAAAAAGCACCCGATTTCACAAAAAATTTCGAAAAATGTATTTCATTCTCCACTATAATCGATTATAATTATAATGTATACTTATATGCACAGTGTAGAATACACATAATTATACATATTTTTCGCCATAAATCAAGAGTTTACAAAAAATTGCTTGTGCGTCCACGCACAGAACAGGAGAATACGTTATGAAAGAACGTTATACCATTGAGATCGCCGGCATTCAACTGACCATTCTTTCCGACGAGCCGAAGGAGTTTGTAGAGTCCTCCGTCGCCCATCTGGATGAAACCATCCAGACCATGACGGTGAAGAACAAGCGCTGCTCCAAGCTGGACGCGGCTATTTTGTGTGCGCTGGATTTCTATTCTGAAAAGACCAAGGCGGACAAAAAAGTCAAAAGCCTGGAAGCGCAGATTCCCCTGTATGAGGCAAACATCCGCCGTCTGAAAGAGGAAGTGGAACAGCTTCGTGCCGCATCCGCTTCTACCGAAAAGGCGGAGGAAAAATCCGCTCCGGCAGAAAAGCCTGCCCGGACAAGCCGCCGTGCCGCCCAGATCGCCATCCCCGAGACGCAGACGGCTCCCACGGAAAAGAGCCCTGAGGTGGAGACACTTCTCGGCGCCGATGTTAAGGCCGGCACATCCTCCGAGGATGAGAAGAAAAAAGGAAAATTGAGAGAGATTGAGGCCCTGCTTCGCGGAAGCGGAAAAGACACAAAATAAAGGAACCATTTCATGACGCAAGCAAACAGGCACTTCCCGCCCGAGCTGCTCGCTCCCGCCGGATCACCGGAAGCACTGGCCGCCGCCATTGAGGGCGGAGCCGATGCGGTATACTTCGGCGCCGTCAAATTCAGCGCGCGCATGCGGGCAAAGAATTTTGATCAAAACGAAATAGCGGATGCCATCGCACTGTGCCGTGCGTACGGAGTCCGCTCCTATATCACCGTGAACACCCGTGTTCGTGACACGGAAATGGCCGAGGTCATGGATACGGTCTCCCACCTGTACGCCGCCGGGGCCGATGCGCTCATCGTGGCAGATCTGGGTGTGGCTTCTCTGGTACGCCGGCATTTCCCCGAGATGGAATTGCACGCCAGCACCCAGCTTTCCGGCTGTTCTTCCGCAGACGCGGCGCAGCTTTCCGCTTTGGGATTTTCCCGCATGGTCTGCCCCAGAGAGTTGTCCCTGCGCCAGATCTCCCTGCTCTGCTCCAACTCACCCTT
>JAZSCY010000350.1:0-5948 GCA_045530875.1 Eubacteriales bacterium | reverse complement strand
GGGGATTCCCCTATCCTCCATTTCCCGACAGGGATTCTTTATGGGGTAGGGTGTGTATCCCCGTCTTTCTCCGTAGGGGCGGATTCCATATCCGCCCACGGCAATAGCCAAAGCCGTACGAAACGGGAGGCGCAACGCCTCCCCTACGACAGAATTGTCCGTTTGTTTCCAAGCAAACTACACCAAACTGAGGTTTATTATGAATACGAAATTTCTCCCCGTCACCCCGGAGGAAGTCCGGGATGCGGGATACGACACCCCCGATTTTGTCTACGTCTTCGGTGACGCCTACGTGGATCATCCCTCCTTCGGCCCGGCCATCATTTCCCGGGTTTTGGAAAAGGAAGGATTTATGGTGGCCATGCTGCCCCAGCCGGACTGGCGGGACACCACCGATTTCAAAAAATTCGGCCGGCCGCGGCTGGGATTTCTGGTGGCGGGCGGCAACATCGACTCCATGGTGGCCCACTACACCGCCGCCAAAAAGCGGAGGGGCGAGGATTTTTATTCCCCCGGATGTAAGGCAGGCTTGCGTCCGGACCGGGCCACCATCGTCTACTGCAACCGGATAAGAGAGGCTTACGGCGACGTGCCGATTATCATCGGGGGCCTGGAGGCATCTTTGCGCCGCTTCGCCCATTACGATTACTGGGACAACAAGGTGCGCCGCTCCATTCTGGTGGACTGTCGGGCGGATCTTCTCTCCTACGGCATGGGGGAGGCATCCATCACCCGCATCGCCCATCTTCTGAATCGGGGTATTCCCGTAAAAAAGATCCGGGACGTGCGGGGTACGGCATTCCTTGCGCGCCGGGGTGACGCGATCCACTTCCCCTGTGCCATGGGAACGGATGAGGACGGGGAACCAAAAGGATACGATTACGATCGGCTGAAGACGGACAAGCGGGCCTATGCAAAAGCGTTTGCCGTTCAGTATCAGAACAACGACGCCATCTGCGGACGTGCCATCGTGGAATACTACGAGGATCGGATGCTGGTGGCCAATCCTCCCATGCCGCCTCTGGAAACGGAGGAATTGGATGCCGTCTACGCCCTGCCCTACACAAGGACATACCATCCCATGTACGAAAAGATGGGTGGCGTGCCGGCGATTTCCGAGGTAAAATTCTCCATCACCCACAACCGGGGATGTTTTGGCGGATGCAATTTCTGCGCCCTGGCCTATCATCAGGGACGCTCCGTGCGGGCGAGATCCATCGAAAGCTGCGTGGCGGAGGCAAAAGAGATCGCCGCCATGCCGGATTTCAAGGGATACATCCACGATGTGGGCGGCCCGACAGCCAATTTTCGGGGCCCGGCTTGTGAGAAGCAGAAGGAGCACGGCGTATGCATGAATAAGCGGTGTCTGGTGCCGAAACCCTGCTCCCAGATGAAGACGGATCACTCCGATTACATCCGTCTGCTTGAGGCCATCGAGGCGGTGCCGGGGGTGAAAAAGGTATTCATCCGCTCCGGCATTCGGTTCGATTACATGATGGCGGACAAAAAAGACGATTTCTTCCGAAAACTGGTGCGGGATCACGTAAGCGGCCAGCTGAAGGTGGCGCCGGAGCACTGCTCCTCGGGCGTTCTTGCCTGTATGGGCAAGCCGGATGTGGCGGTGTACGATGCGTTCCGTGAAAAATTCCATAAATTATCCGAGGAAGCGGGGCTGAAGCAGTTCCTCGTTCCTTATCTGATGTCCTCCCATCCGGGCAGCACCCTGGACGATGACATCGAATTGGCTCTGTACACCAAGCGGATCGGTCTCGCCCCGGAGCAGGTGCAGGATTTTTATCCCACCCCGGGCACCGCATCCACCGTGATGTACTACACGGGCATCGATCCCTTCACCATGAAGGAGGTCTACACCCCCACGGATTACGGGGAGAAGCGGCTCCAACGGGCTCTGCTCCAATGGCGGCGGCCGGAGAATCGGGCGCTGATCCGGGAGGGGCTCATCCGTGCCGGCCGGGAGGATGCACTGCGGGAATTGTTGGGAGGAAGGTCCGCCCCTAATGGAAGGTCCGCCCCCGGTCCATCGAATAACGGCAAAAAATCCGCCCCAAAAGGAAGCGGTCGATCTTACGGGGAAAAATCCCCGGCAAAAGGAAAAAAATCCCCCGATAAAAACGGAGGAAAGGGCGGTGTGAGACATGGCACAGCCAAGCAAAAACGGCGGTAAGATCCTGTCCCTCGCCGCCGCAGTTCTGTTCGCCCTCGGCGGGATCTATTACGGGCTGCTTCTATGGGATTCCTTTTCCATGATGCGCCACACCATCCGGGAAACGGAGGCGGGGCTGGTGATGGAAGCGGGCGGCATTCCCCCACAGGCCATCCCCTGTCTGATTGCGCTTTGTCTTCTGATTTTGTGCGCGGCCATACAGATGTTTGCCCTGGCACGGCCGGGATTCACTATGCTTGCCGCGATGGCGGCGGCGGTACCTCTTTTGTTTCCCCTTTTCACGGACGTGCGTTTGGCGGAATTTACCCGGGTGGGCATTCTTCCCCCCTTTTCCGCCATCAAATACATTCCCTTTGCCGTCGCGGCGATTCTGTGGATCGTGGGTGGCATCCGCGATCTCATTTCATAAACAGGAGATTTTTATGGCGAAGAAGATTCTTGCCCTGCTCATGCTCCTTCTGCTTACCCCCCTGGTCAGCTGCGGGGGGAAGCCGAGCGGCAGCGTACTAGGGCTGATGTATCATCATCTGACGGAAAATCCCGACGAAATCAGCGCCTGGACCACCTCCCCGGAGGAGTTGCGGGCGAATCTGACGGATCTGATGGATCTGGGATATTCCCCCTTGTCCCTGGAGGAGTACATAGACGGGCAGTACGATCCCGATGAGGATTACTTCATCGTCACCTTCGATGACGGATACCGCTCCAATCTCACCCTGGCGGAGCCGGTGCTATCAGAAATGCACATCCCCGCCGCCATTTTTGTGGTGACGGGATACGTGGGTATGCCCTACTACATGAGTTGGGACGATCTGAGGGAGGCGCGGGACGGCGGGGTGTTCACTCTGTACTCCCACACCCACTCCCATCTGAGCGCGTCGGAGGTGCCCCTCGCCGAATTTCTCTCCGATGAAAAAACCGCCGAGGAGGCCCTTGTCGCCCAGCTGGGAAAAAGCTCCCATCGGGTGCTGTCCTATCCCAACGGCGCCTTCACCAAAGAGAGCATGCGTGCCCTCTACCAGGACGGATACGATCTGTTCGTGATCCAGGACAAGCCGGAGTGGCACAGAGAGAATCGGCACGGCAAAATCCTTCTGCGGGTGAATGTGCCCGGCCGGGATGCGGACATGAAGGAAATCGCCAATTACCACCGCGCCCGGTGCGGGGTGGATAAAATCCCATGATCAGCCGCGACATTTCGCTATGGAGTAAGATATGAAGAAAAGAACATTTTCCCCTCGCATAGGGGCGCTGCTGCTCTCGATTCTGTTTCTGATCGGAGCCTTTTCCCTCACCGCCTGTGAGGAGACGCTTGCCGATATACTGGATGTGGCCGTGGATGTGCTGGAGGAGGAATCATCCTCTCCCACAGCGGACATGCCGTCCCCCATCGACGAGGACGGGCAATACACCACGAAAGAGGATGTGGCGCTGTATCTGTGGACGTACCATCGCCTGCCCTCCAATTTTATCTCCAAATCCCAGGCGCGAAAGTTGGGCTGGGACAGCGGATCGGTGGAAAAATACCTGCCCGGCTACGCCATCGGAGGGGATACGTTCCACAACTATGAGGGACGCCTTCCCCGGGGAAAAACCTATATCGAATGCGATATCGGTACCGTGGGAAAATCCTCCCGAGGCGCCTGCCGCATCGTGTACGCCACGGATTTTTCCGTCATTTACTACACGGCAGATCACTACGAAAACTTTGAAATCGTCTATGGAGGGGAATCATGAAAACCGTATTTTTGTCGGGCACCTGCCTGACCCACCCTGCGCTGGCTGAGGCTTTTCACTTTCCTGCCTGGTACGGCGGCAATCTGGACGCCCTCCACGACTGCCTCACGGAGATCGGGGAGGATACCGCCATCGTGATCACGGATATGAGCGAGGCAGATGAAGCCGGCCAGCGGATTCTGTCGGTGATCACGGACAGCGCCGGGGAAAATCCCCATCTGCGGGTATACCTGGCCGCCCGTGTGGTGTGAACCGAATATACTCCAATAAAAAAGCGTGCCGAAGCACGCTTTTTTTAGTATTCCGTAGGCGCAAAATTCTCCGCGATGTATTTCACGAGAGGAAGGCCGTTGTCGACGAGGATCATATCCACTCCGTTCTCGTACAGGAAATCCCACTCCTCCGCCGTTTCCATGGCACCGGCCAGAGTGTGGGCATCCACGTAAAAGCGGACGCGATCCTTCAAGGCGGCCAGCGGCTCGGCGGCTTCCTCAACGCTCTTCTTCATATTATCCGTTTCAAAGCTGGTCCAGCGGGCCACGTAAAATAGATCTTCCTGCAGCAGTTTTTCGTAGGTATTCACCCACTTTTGGCGATCCTGATGGCGGTATTTATAGAATATCATGGCACTAACGCCGCTGTCCGCTTGGATCTCCCCAAGGATTCGCTGCTGCTTTTCCAGGGAATAGTGATAGTTGATGATGCAGGTATCCCACGCCTGGGTTTTCTTGATTAAGGGATACACATCCGTGTCCCAATCCCACACGTCATGTTTGTCCAGGCGGATGGTGGTGCGGCCACGGCACACAACCAGCGCCTCCTCAAAGGTAGGGATCAGATAATCGGTGATTCGTCCTTTGTAGGCCAAACGGAGCTGGCGCAGCTGTTCAAAGGTCCAATCCTCTACTTTGTTCGAGGAAGGTAGGCCGTCCTTGCCCTTTTTTCTCACAAAATCTGTGGTGCGGTCCAAGGTGGCGTCGTGCATCAAGACGATCACGCCGTCCTTGGTCAGACGCAGATCCAATTCCAGATTGTCTGCGCCCATCTGAATGGCGCTGATGATTCCCTCAATGGAGTTTTCCGGATAGTATTCCCCGTCGCCCCGATGGAAGCAGGAGATCATACGCCCGTCGGGATCGGCAAAAGCGGCCTTTTTCTCCTCAAAATCCCGCAGCCAATCGGGTACGTCGAAATCCATGACCCAACTGCACAGGAATTTGTCCGGATCGGCGATGTACTCGTCCCGGTCTTCGGCTCCGTCAAAGAACACGCTGTAATCCCGGGGAAGCGTGCCGCCGTCGATGTCCTTCATCAGCCGCTTTACCGCGTGGATCAGAGCGGTGTCGCTGCCGCCTACCACGGCCACTTTCTCGCCCACCACGGCGATGCGGTAATCGGACGCGCCCAGTCCTTCCGCCAGTTGAACGGACTCGGGGCGATTGGTATTGCCGAGGAGAATTTCGTACGTGCTGAACACAGGCGTTTCGTCCCGCTCCACCCAGTCGTCCGCCAGAGGAAGATCCGGGCTGATGGCGGCGCGCAGCTTGGCACAGGCGGAGGAGGCATTTTTCCCCATCTCGTCATCGCAGATCACGGTATAGGGATTTTCCCCATCCACCAGATAAAGCGCAGGCTCCTCCGGCGGCGCGGTGATTTCAGGGGCCGGCGGATCGGTTTCGGGCACATCCGGCACGGTGGTATTGCATCCCGCAAGAAGGAGGCAGACCAGCGTGGCCAGGACGAAAAGCAGGCATCGTTTCATAGGATTTTCCTCACTGCAGCATTATTACGTTATGTTTGTATTGTATAGGGAAACATGGGCCCTGTCAACGGTACGGACAGAAAAAAGTAACATTTTCGAAACGAACTTTCGGAGATATTATGGTATCATATACATGTATATGTATTTTTCCGAAGAAAGAGAGAGCCGCATGAGAAAATCCTATTCCGAAATCACCCCCTACATAGAAGAATTGGCCAAGAAATCCTGTGAGGGCAATCACATCGCGCCGGAGATGTACTCCGA
>JAZSCY010000276.1:0-6166 GCA_045530875.1 Eubacteriales bacterium | reverse complement strand
GCCTCCGGTATGAGAATTCCCGAAAGGCAGTGCGGTATTTTTGCACTCCCCAAAAGGCCCGGATTTTTGCCTCCCTCGGCGTGGACGGCATCCACTACTGCACGATGCCCGCATTCGGGGATACAGTGTTTGTAGTCAATCCATCCGCCTCGGAGGGGCGGTGCGTGATGCCGGTGGCGGAGAATGCGGCCATGTTCTTTTCTCTGATCCACACCCTCCATGGCACACAGCTGATCGATCAGATGGTTTCGTGGGATAAGGAAATGTTCCGTGATGCATGGGAAAACCTGAGATTGGAATCCGATCCGGTGCGGGAGCAGGAATGGCAGAGCATGTGTGCCGCCTTTCCCGTACCGGATATGGAGGATCCCTACGGATATGTCCATGCCCTGTGCGCCGCCTTTGATCCGGCGGATGTGCCTTACACCGAGGAATATTACGAAACTTTGGGGCTCACACCCCGTAAAAGCAAAGAGTACGATTTCGTCAGTACCATGGTGATTTACAGAGAAAAATAAAGCGGGCGGCGCAGAAAAGTGCGCCACCCGTTTTTCCTATTTCAATAAAGCTTCCTTCAGAAAGGCAAAAATCTTTTTTTCCTCCCGGGAGATTTTTACCTGCGTCAGTCCCAGCGCCTCGGCCGTTGCCTGTTGCGAGCATTCTCTAAAGTACCGAAGGAACAAAATCTTCCGCCACGTCTCGGGAAGGGAGGAAACCACCTCTCCCAAAGCGATCTGATCGGTTCGCCGCTCGATCATGTCCTCGGCAGGAAGGATGTTTTCCAGGGAGAAATCGCTGTCCTCCTCACCGAGGGATTCATTCAGAGAACGCACGGGAGATAATGCCTCCAGTGCCATGGCCGCCTCCCCGTCGCTGATTTGGAAGATTTCGGCCAGCTCATGCAGTTGTGGTTCCCGACCGTGCTCGGTGAGGAATTTTTCCCTTTCCGCAAGAAGGGAAGCGCCCAACTTTTTCTGACGGCGCCCCACCTTCACCAACCCGTCATCCCGCAGATACCGACGTATCTCCCCGATGATCAGCGGTACCGCATAAGTGGAAAACTGGGTGCCCCGATCCGTGTCAAAACTGCGGATGGCTTTTAGCATGCCGATGGAGCCGATCTGGATCAAATCCTCATACTCCACGCCCCGGCCGCGAAACCGATTGGCGATCCCCCGTACCAGCCCGGCATTTTTGTCCATCATCTCCGCCATGGCATCCCGATCTCCCTCTTTGGCTTTTTCCAAAAGGGACAGATTGTCCGAAAACCGGCTGTTTATTTCCTCCATATCATTTGATGCGGGGCAGGGGAGTAAAACGCTTGCTCATGACCACTTTGGTCCCCCTTCCCGGGGCGGAGGTGACTTTCAGTGTGTCCATGAAATTCTCCATGATGGTGAATCCCATACCGCTGCGCTCGTTTTCCTTATCCGTGGTGTACAGCGGCTGCATGGCCTCCTCCAGATTGGGAATTCCCCGGCCCTTGTCCTTGATCTCGATGCGGAATTCCCGGTTGTCGTACAATTTCATGGTTATGTAGATCATCCCCAGCGCATTGGCGTATCCGTGTACGATGCAGTTGGTCACCGCCTCCGATACGGCGCATTTGATGTCCGACAACTCCGTCACAGTAGGATTGACCTGAGATACAAAAGCGGCGCTGAGGGATCGCGCCAGACTTTCGTTGATGGAGTGAGACGGCAGTACCAGCCGGATTTCATTTGTTGGTTTTCTTCGTTCCTTCATGATTATTTTTTCCTTTCGATTTTGATCATGCGGCCTATACCGGCCACATCCAGAATTTTGCATACGTTCTCCGCCGGGTTCAAGAGAGTGAATTCCACGCCGATCTCCGACGCTTTGTTGTATCGCCCCAGAATCAGCCCCAGCCCGGAGCTGTCCATAAACTCCACCCGGGACAGATCCAGCGTCAATTTCCGCGGGCGGTGCTTGTAAAGCTCGTCATCGATCTGCGCCCGGATAACCCGTGCGTTGTGATGATCGATATCTCCGTGAATGGTGCATAACATGACATTTCCTCCCAATGTGACGGATATCCGTGCAGTTTGTGTTTGCATAGCTGTACCTCACTTGCATTCGTTTTATTCATTATACTTGTCCCGCACCGCAAAGATTGTCACAATGGGGCGGCCAATTCCCAATATTTGCGGCGAATTTCCCGCTTTGCCTTGACTTGGAGGGGAAATCCCATTATAATTACATATATACTTTTATAAGGAATGGCAATAGCCTGGTGAATGATTATGAATAAACTGATCGGTGCCGCAGTTGTCGGCCAGTCCGGCGGCCCTACCGCCGCTATCAATGCAACCCTGGCGGGTGTAATCCGCAGCGCATTTTCCCGTGAGAGCAGTGAGTGCATCACAAAACTGTACGGTATGCGCAACGGTATCGAGGGATTCCTCGACGGACGTATCGTGGATCTCGGTGAGATCTTCAAAAACGAAGACGGTACGGTGAATGAGGAAAAACTGCAGATTCTCTCCCAGACTCCCGCGGCCGGCCTCGGCTCCTGCCGCAGAAAGCTGCCCGATCCCGCACAGGATGAGGCTTTCTTCGACCGTCTGATCGAAAAATTCCGTGAGCATGACGTTCGCTACTTCTTCTATATCGGCGGCAACGATTCCATGGATACCGTGGAAAAACTGAGCCGCTATATCGCCGCACACGATTACGATATGCGTGTGGTTGGCTTGCCCAAGACCATCGATAACGACCTGCCCGGTACGGATCACGCGCCCGGCTTTGGCTGTGCCGCTAAATTCATCGCATCCCAGATGCAGGAAATCGTCCGTGACTGCGCCGTATATACCGTTCCCGCCGTTACCATCGTGGAGATCATGGGCCGTGACGCCGGATGGCTGACCGCCTCTGCCGCTCTGCCCCGCATCGTGGGCGGTGCCGCTCCCGATTTTGTGTATCTGCCGGAGTCCGTATTCTCCATGCAGGCGTTCTTCAACGATATCCGTGCCGCTTTTGAGAAGAAGCCCAATCTGGTTATCGCCGTGTCCGAGGGTATCCGCTTTGCCAACGGCACCTACGTGGGTGAGGGCGACCAGAGCGGCGTGAAGGACGTGTTCGGTCATCGCTATCTGGCCGGTACCGCAAAGACGCTGGAGGATGCTGTTAAGCGTGAATTCGGCTGCAAGGTTCGCTCTGTGGAACTCAGCCTGACCCAGCGCTGTGCCGCTCATTGCGCATCCCTGACCGACCTGACGGAGTCTGCTTCCGCCGGCAGCGCCGGTGTGCAGGCCGCTATTCTCGGTGCGACCGGATGCATGATCGCCATCGTCCGCGCCGATGAGGCCAACGGTTATTCCGTATCCTATGAAACCTCCGAGATCACCCACATCGCCAATAAGGAGCGCAAGGTGCCGGATGAGTTCATCACGGAGCGCTGCAACAACGTCACCGACGCATGCCTGGAATATCTGCTTCCCCTGATTCAGGGCGAGCCCGAGATTATCTACAACCAGGGCATCCCGGTGCACATGAGCATCTGATACAAAAAATCCCGTATACGTTTTGTATACGGGATTTTCTGTTTTGTCTGTTTTGAGTGGATTTTCCCACCCGGCAGAGCACGAAAAAAAGTATAAATAAATTTCGGCAATTTTATTGACAAATCCACTCGGGTGTGGTACATTGAACACACAAAGGCACTTGATGTTTTCTGCAGTTACCGGTGATGCACCGATGAACACGGAGGTTCCCCAAGTCGAATTGTTTCTGGCTACAATCAGAATACGAGGTTGATACGGTTTTCCGACGTTCTCTTGATCGCCGTCTAACAAGGGAAGGGAAAGTATTACAGGCAAGGTAGGCGGCAGCCCACCTTGCCTTTTTCAGTCTTCCACATTCCGCCAGTATTTGTAGTAGGCAACGATCTGCCTTACCTGGCCGCCATGCTCCAGATCCGGCGCGGTAATGACCACACCCTCCAGGGACAGAAGCTCCCATGCCGACAGATCTACGATCTTCGTGCGAAGCAGGACGTCCTGACTGGCGTATATCAGGATCTCATCCCCCTTGACAATGATCGCACCGCTGTGGCCGATCACTTCCTCAATGCCGTCCTCTTTCTTTTCCAGAACGCATTTGAGAGGGCGTCCGTCCAGATGCTTTGCCATATCCCGGCGATACCGCTTGCTGTTTGGATTCTTGCTTTTGAATAGGTTGTTGAATAAGCCCATGCGTGCACCTGCCTCTGATAATTTGACTTGTCTTTCCCTCATTATATCATAAAAATTCCCTCATGCCAATGCATTCGGGATAATTCCATAACAAAGGTGGTGTTTTTTCCATGCTGCCGCTGGACCGATTGAGCCCCGCCGCTGAAAAGGCGGTACAGGATGCCGGAATCACTATGGAGAATATCTCCGTCGTGCTCCGCTTGGATCTGGATTTGGAAGGCCGTTTTGGAGAGAGCTGGCTGCTCTACGATAGCCAGACTCACGCCCTCGTCCGCCTGCTTGGTGATGCCGATACCATTTGCAGTGATCTGGACGAAAAGGAAATCAAGAAACGTAAGCGCAAGCCCACGGTGACGGATGTTCTCAATCCCACCGCCCACCTCCATGCCGCCGATGTGCGGTACGTGGATTCGCTGGATCTTGCGTATTATACCGATGCCGTCGTGGACAATTTTGCTTCCTCCAACCGCATCGTTCTGCAAAAGCACGATACGCCCCGGCCCGATACGGAAGGGATGGAGGAGGAAGAAGAGAAGGCGACGCTGCAGGAGTGGAATCGGGGGCGTACCGCGTTTATCGCTGGGTATTGCACCAATTCCCGCAAGCAGCGGCTGTTCGCCTTCCTGGATATTGTGGAACGGCTGATGCGCGGGGATGAGGTGGGAGAAAACGATCCCATTTTCGATCAGTTCAACATGCGCTGTCCCAAATGCGGCCGCGTCTATGAGGATCAGAACCGCCGCGTCTGCACCTACTGCGTAGACCGGGGCGCCCTGATGAAGCGGCTTCTGACCTATTTCAAACCCTTCAAATGGCAGCTCAGCATCGGTCTGATCTGTATGCTGGCCACCTCGGGCATCTCACTTTTGTCCCCCATCATCAACGGTCAGATCCTGTACGATCGGGTTATCGCGTCAAATGGCATATGGCATACCTGGGAGAAATTGATTCTGGTGCTGTGCGTGGTGTTCGGTTTGGCCCTGGTTTCCCTGGGAATCAATATCATCCAGAACCGGAATATGGCGTCCATGTCCACCCGGGTTACCCGCCAGATGAAATTGGATATTTTTACAGCCATGCAGCGGCTGTCTCTGGGCTTTTTCAATCAGAATCCCACCGGCCGTCTGATCAATCGGGTGAATTACGATGCGGATCGCATCAACGCCTTCTATATTGACGGCGTGCCGAATTTGATCATCAACGGCCTCAACTTCATCGGCCTCACCATCTTCTTGTTCATCATGAACTGGAAACTGACGCTGATTGTGTTCTTGCCCGTGCCGCTGATCATCTGCATCTTCAAATTCATGCTCCCCAAACTGTGGCGCATGTACACAAAACAGTGGCGTAGCTCCTCTTCCCTCAATTCCATGCTGGGCGATTCTCTGAACGGTATCCGCGTGGTAAAAGCCTTCGCCAAGGAAGCAGAGGAAACCAACCGATTCTATTCCTACTCTCAAAGGCTGTACGAGGCCAATCTGAAGGTGAACATGGTGTCCCTCACCATCTTCCCGCTGGTAGGCCTTCTGATTGGTATCTCCTCCCAGGCCATCTGGGGCGTGGGCGGTATCTCTGTCATGGGCGGAGATATGACCTACGGCGAGTTTACCACCTATCTGGGCTATATCGGCATGATCTTCGGCCCGCTTCAGTTTTTCACCAATTTCACCAATATGCTGACGGATACCATCAACTCCGCCGAGCGTATGTTTGAGGTGCTGGATGCCAATCCGGACATCGTGGATGCGCCGGACGCGGTGGAACTGGAAACATTGAAGGGAGATATCACCTTCAAAAACGTGTGCTTTCACTACAATCCCAACCGCCCGATTCTGAAGGATGTGAATATCGAAATCCACGCCGGTGACAACATCGGCCTGGTGGGACATACGGGAAGCGGAAAGAGCACCATCGCCAATCTGATCACCCGTATGTACGATACCATCTCCGGC
>JAZSCY010000220.1:0-8690 GCA_045530875.1 Eubacteriales bacterium | reverse complement strand
CACACCCATGCGGCGGACACCGTCTGCGGTGCAAAGGCAGGCGTAAATGCCGTGCCGGGGAACGATGTGTCCGGCGGGAAAATTCTGATTGATGGTGGGAATGCCCAAAGTGCGTCCCAGTTGTTTGCCCGCAAGAACCGGCAGGCAAAGGGAAAACGGTCGTCCCAGAAGGGCAGCGGCTGTTTCCATATCTCCCTCCGTCACGGCGGCACGGATGCGGGTGGAGGAAACGGGCATATCCCCCTGCATAACCGGATCTACCACCGTCAGCGGCACAGACTGCTCAGCCAGAAGACGGGACAGATCCTCGCATCCTCCGCTGCCCCGATGTCCAAAACGGAAATTGAATCCGCATACGGCGGCATGGCAGCCCAGCCGTCCGATCAGATAGTCCCGGACGAAGGTTTCGGGGGACATGGTTCGCACCGCTGAGAAATCCTCCAGAATAGCGAAATCCAATCCTGCCTCCGCAAACCGATACAGCTTTTCCTCCGCCGTAGTCAGTGCAGGAACATCTCCCGGCGCCTTGGCCAGAGCGGTGAATGTCCACACACCGGACAGACATCCCGGGATCGCCTCAGCCGCATCACGGGTGGCGGAAAGCAGCCGGCGGTGTCCCTCATGTACGCCGTCGAAATTCCCGAGAGCCATGGCGATGGGAGCGGACGGCAGTTCCATGGGAGTCATTTCCGGCAAACGGTAAATCGTCATAAATACAGATCCGGATCAGATGCCCAGATAGTTACGCACCAGCGCACCCATCAGCTCATCCCGGTCGATGCGGCGGATCAGGCTGCGGGCGTTTTTGTGGTTGGTGATGTAGGTCGGATCCTCGGAGAGTATGTATCCGACCAGCTGGTTGATGGGGTTGTATCCCTTTTCACTGAGGGCTTCGTATACGGTGGAAAGAATCATCCGCAATTCGCGGTCTTTTTCATCACGAATCGAGAAGGTTATGGTTTTTTCGTTTACGTTTTTCTGCATGATGGAGACACCTTTCTCAAAAAAGCATTCAATGAGTATTATACTCCGAAATTATTATACCCCGATATTCGGCGAAATGCAAGAGGGATGCTTTTCTTATGCAATATTTTTTTCTTGTCCGGTGCGACGGGGAAGAGACGGCGCGTAAAACTGAGGGAAAATCTGCGCTTTGGGATTGACACAATATACAGATTTGTGGTATAATTGGCATGGTAGTTTGGACAAATGCTATACTTTTGCCCGGATTTCCGAAAAAACGCAAAACAAAGGGCTTTTGGCCGTTTTTGCTATTTTGCCCACAGGAGGATGCAGATGGAACTTTTTCATAGAATTCTCGTCACATCTGCCAAGGGCGGCATCGGAAAATCCACGGTGGCATTGGGTGTGGCGGCCGCTCTGTCCCGAGCTGGGCATCGGGTACTGCTTGTGGACTGCGACGCGGGAAACCGCTGCCTGGATCTGATGCTGGGCGTGGAGAACAGCGTTTTGTACGATCTGTCCGACGTGTATGAGGAGCGCTGTACTCCCGATGCGGCGTTTTTGTCCTGCCCCGGTTTACCCAATCTGGTGTTCTGCGCCGCGCCGGTGGATCCGTTCACGGATCTGGACGCGGATCGGTTCTGTGGGGCCCTGACCTCCCTGGCTGAGGCATCCCACGCGGAATTTGTAATTTGCGATACCGCCGGTCTGGGGGATGGGGTGCGTGCCATCATCTCCGGCTTTGCGGACGGTGCATTGGTGATTGCCACCCAGCAGCCTGCCTCCATCCGCTCGGCGGATCGGACGGCCATGTTTGTGGAGGAGTTTGGCGGAATTCCTGCCCGGCTGATTATCTCCTGCTTTGAGGAGCGAGCCGCGGAGGACGGTATCCGCGCCGGCCTGATCGAGATCATCGACCGTACTCATGTGCGTACATTGGGTGTGGTTCCCAAGGATCGGGCGCTGCTTCTTTCCCAGGAAACGGGGAAGATGCCCGATGAAAAATCCCGTGCGGCGGCGGCTTTTGCCAACATCGCAAAACGGATTCTCGGGGAGGATGTCCGACTGTTTTCCGGCATGCGAAAAATACGCACCAGACGGGTTCTTTAAGTGTAAGTAATGTGTCAGCAATAGATACAAATTATCGAATAAGGAGTGAAGCGGAAATGGAAATCGCATTGATTGCCGACGATACCAAAAAAGAATTGATGACGCAGTTTTGTATTGCATACTGCGGGATCTTGAGCAAGCACAATTTGTGCGCGACCGGTACAACCGGTAAATACATAGAAGAAGCGACCGGACTGAAAGTGGAAAAAATGCTGTCCGGTGAGCATGGCGGCGAGCAGCAGATTTCTTCCCGCGTTGCTTATAACGAAATCGACGTGCTTCTGTATTTCCGGAGCACCCAGCCCCGCAATACCTTCAGCGAGGAGGAGTATGGGCTTCTGCGCCTGTGCGACATCCACAACGTGCCCGTGGCCACCAACATCGCCACAGCGGAGGTGCTGATCTGTGCCCTCGATCACGGCGATCTGGATTGGCGCGAGATCGTGAATCCCAAATCCGATTACAATCGCCGTCGCCGCGGCATGGGCTTCTGATGCATTTTTCGGCCGCCGAGGGAAATTTCCTTCGGCGGTTTTTTCGTAGTAAGGAGATGTACGTATGACAGATACAAAAAGACTGGTTTCCAAAGGCACGGCCGCCGTGGAGATCCTCCGTCAGCGGTATCCCGATGCGGAGTGTTCCCTGGAATCCGGCGGGGATCCCTGGCGGCTGCTCGTTATGGCCCGCCTGTCCGCCCAGTGTACCGATGAGCGGGTGAATATCGTCTGCCGGGATCTGTTCCGGGAGATCCCCGACGCACAGGCTATGGCCGATGCTCCCCTTGCCCAAATTGAGGAACTGATCCGCCCCTGCGGCCTGTTCCGCACCAAGGCCAAAAGCCTGAAGGAGTCCGCCGCCATGCTTCTCACCACCTACGAAGGGCGCGTGCCGGACACCATGGAGGAGCTACTTTCTCTGCCCGGCGTGGGCCGGAAGATTGCCAACCTCCTCTTGGGCGATATCTATAAAAAAGGAGGCATCGTGGCAGATACTCACTGCATCCGCATCTGCGGCCGGTTGGGATTCTATGACGAGGAATTGAAAGATCCCCTCCGGGTGGAGCGGATCCTCACCCCGGTGATTCCCGTTTCGGAGCAGTCGGATTTCTGCCACCGCATCGTCCATTTCGGACGGGAGATATGCACCGCCCGCTCCCCGAAATGCGAGGATTGCCCTATGCGGGAGATATGCGATCATAATGGATGAAAAGAATAGAAAAAGCCTCCCGGCAAGGGAGGCTTTTTGTTATCGATGATCACTCACATATCCGCGATCAAGTACTGGACCACATCTGCCGAGCGGGCGGCGGCCATTTTTACAAAAGTAGGATAATCCATGGGGGAGTCCTCATTTCCGCCGTCGGAGATGGCACGCACCACCACGAAGGGAACGTGATTCACCGTGCACACGTGTCCGATGGCGGCACCCTCCATCTCGCAGGCGATGGCACCAAAAGTGTCACGGATGTAGGTCTTCTTCGCCGCATCCGCCACAAAGACGTCACCGGAGGCGATGGTGCCCCGCAGCCAGTTGCCGCCCGTCTTTTCAATGGCGGCGCAGACTGCATCCGCCAGATCGGTGTCGGAGGGCATATGTACCATGTTCAAACCGGAAATCAGTCCTACAGGATCGCCCAGGGGAGAGGTGTCCATGTCGTGCTGGACCACGTCATCCGCCACCGCGATGTCGCCAACGGACAGCTTGTCCGAGAGAGTGCCTGCCACACCGGTGTTGATGATTTTCGTGGCACCGAAGCGCAGAATCATAGTCTGGGCGCACATGGCCGCAAACACCTTGCCCACGCCGCAGACGGCCAGCACCACATCCTGTCCGTGCAGGGATCCGGTGTGAAATTCGATATCGGAGACAACCTCCGTTTTTTTATTGTCCAAAGCGGCGGCAAGGGCCTCCATCTCTACCCGCATGGCACCGATGATGCCGATGATTTCATTTTTCATAACGGAACGTGATCTCCTTTTTCTCATTCAGCACGGTAAGATAGGCGGCACATTCCCGCTTGGCATCCGAAAGATCCAGATCCAGATAGTTGCCGCATTCCTTGCGGGATGCACCAAACACCTCACCCTCGTGGGCAAGGATTTTCTCCAACGTGGATTTCACCACAGCAAGAACGGTTTCGGGGGACTGATTGCGCACCAGAAGATAAAATCCCGTGCGGCAGCCCATGGGGCCGAAATAGATCACATCGTCCGCGATGTCGCTGTTGCGGACGTAGGTGGCAAACATGTGCTCCACAGAATGCATGGTGCGGGAGTCCATGTACTCCCCGCCGTTGGGGATCCGTGTGCGCAGATCGTAGGTGGTGATATCCCCGTCCACCCGGGAGATGTAGATGCCGGGGGTCAGATAATCGTGATCCACCGTAAAGCTGGTGATACGCTGAATGTCTTTCATGAAAATACCTTCTCTCAAACCGATTCTGTACCTATTATATACTTAATGAGGATTTTGCGCAAGTGGTTTTTGCACCTTATCGGAAAAGAGAGGCAATATATCCGCTGTCCCGGGCGGCCCGGTGGAGGATCTTGTTCACCTCCGCCCCGCACAAAAGGATGATCATGCAGAAGTACACCCACAGCATCATCACGAGAAGCAGGGCCAGACCGCCGTACAGATAGGACGCCCGGGGAAAATACCGGATGTACAAAGAATATAAAAAGGAAAACAGAATCCATCCACCGGCGGAGAGAACCGCACCGGGGAGCACTCGCATCCGTTCTTGGGCGCGGTGCTGGATCAGTCGGTGGAACACCACGAAAAAGAGAGTGAGAATGGCGAATACAAACAGCCCCCGCGCGTTCATCAGGCGAGTCAGTGGGGTGATCAGAGCGGGAAAACGGTCCATCAGCCAGCCTGCGATCTGCACGCCGAAGACCAAAACCAGCTGGGTGGCCAAAAGCAGCAGGATCAGCCCCACCGTATACAGAAAGGAGCGAAGAACATCCCGCACAAATCCACGCCGTACGGGAATCCCGTATACGCCGGCCATTCCTCTTTCCAGGGAAGCCAGACCCCGGGAGGCACTCCACAAAGCGGTGACCGCCGTGACGGACAGAAGTGGGATACTGCCACCCCGGGCCAGCTGATCGGCCAGCACCCGGAGCAGAGGCAGGAAATCGGTGGGCAGAATGCTTTGTACCGTGTGAAGAATCTCCTCCCAGGTAACGGGGAAAAACACTTGCGAAATGCTGAGCGTCAGCATAAAAAAGGGCACGGCGGACAAAAGAAGAAAGAAGGAGGAGCCGGCGGCGAACAGAAGGATCTGATCCTGGCGCAAAAGGCGGGACAGCCCCGTCCCGAGACGGACGCACGTGCGCAGGCTGATGATGGCGGATCGGGCAGGTTTTGGCATGCTTTTGAGGAAATACCTTTCCGTTGGAATTTGAAATAGTGTATGGAGTTTTGGGGGAAAATATGAATTCCGCCCGTGTGGGAGTGCTTGACAGAGCTTTTTGAAGTTGGTACAATATAGACAGAATATGTTGTGAAAATCCAGTGAAGTGGGGAAATACTATGTTTACAATCGGATGTCATGTGTCCGTGTCCGGCGGATATGAAATGATGGGTAAGACTACGCTGGCCATCGGCGGTAATACCTTTCAGTATTTTACAAGAAATCCCAGAGGCAGCCGGGGCACCAAAGCACCCTCTGAGGCGGATGTGGCCGCTCTGCGTGCTTTGATGGAGGAGAATCATTTTGCGCCGGCTCTGGCCCATGCGCCGTATACGTACAATCCCGCTTCCAAGGACGAAAATATCCGGCAGTATACAAGAGATGCCATGGCGGAGGAATTGCGCTTTTTGCAGGCTTTGCCCGGATCTTTGTACAATTTTCATCCCGGATGCCACGTGGGGCAGGGGATGGAGGTGGGCATTGCTCTCATCGCGGATCTGTTGAACGCCATCGTTGTGCCCGAGCAGTCCACCACGGTATTGCTGGAGACCATGGCCGGCAAGGGCACGGAGATCGGCGGCAAATTTGAGGAGATCCGCGCCATCATCGATCTGGTGCGTCCCGAGATCCGTCATAAGATCGGCGTGTGCCTGGACACCTGCCACGTAAGCGACGGCGGATACGATATCGCCGGCGATACGGACGGGGTGATCGAGGAGTTCGACCGGGTGATCGGCCTGGACAGATTGCGTGCCATCCATCTGAACGACTCCAAGAATCCCCTGGGGGCTCACAAGGACCGCCATGAGAAAATCGGCGAGGGATTTCTGGGTATAGAGGGTATCACACGAATCATCAACCATCCGAGAATTCGGCATTTGCCTTTTTACTTGGAAACGCCCAACGAGATCGACGGATACGAAAGGGAAATCGCCCTTTTGAAGGAACTGCGAGGAGAAGCTCTGTGAAAAACAATGTGGTAAAAATAGCCGCTCTGGCCCGCATCGGGGCGGATGAGGCCCAGCTGAAACGGCTGGAAAAGGACGTGCCCACCATCCTGGCCATGGCGGATACACTCCGTGACAGCGGGGATAAGATGTATGCCCCTCGCCCCAACACGTTGGATGACTTGCGGGAGGACGTGCCTGCCCAGGGAGCGCCGGTGGATCTGTCCGCTATCTCAAAACTGGAAAAGGACGGCTTTGTGTGCGTGGTGCGCACGGTGGGTGAATCATGCTGAAGGAATATGCAAAACAGCTTCGCTCGGGGGCGATTACATCCCGGGCATTAACCGAGGCGGCCCTGTCTCGCATGGAGGAAACGGAGCCGTCTTTTCGTGCGTTTATTACCGTTTGTGCGGAAGCAGCACTGGCCGCGGCCGACGAAGCTGATGCCTGGATTGCCCGGGGAGATGCGTCCCTTTTGTGCGGCATTCCCATGGCGCTGAAGGACAACATCTGCACCGCCGGGATCCGTACTACCTGCGCATCCCGCATGCTGGAGGATTTTGTTGCGCCGTACGATGCCTGGGCGTGGGAGCATCTGCGGGCGGAGGGCGCGGTGCTTTTGGGCAAGACCAATCTGGATGAATTCGCCATGGGTTCCGGCAACGAAACCTCCGCTTTTGGCGTTTGCCGAAATCCAATCAACCCCGATTACGTAGCCGGAGGAAGCTCCGGTGGAAGTGCTGCCGCCGTGGCCGCCGGGGATGCGGTGTATGCTCTCGGCTCCGATACGGGAGGCAGTGTGCGTGTGCCCGCCGCCTATTGCGGTGTGGTAGGCGTAAAACCTACTTACGGACGAATCTCTCGCCGGGGTCTGATCGCCATGGCGTCTTCTCTGGATCAGATCGGCATTATGACAAAAACGGTGGAGGACAGTGCTCTTGTTCTGGCCGCTATCAGCGGACGGGATCCCCTGGAGCCTACCAGCGCGGATCGTCCCATCGATTTTCTGGGAGAAATGCCCGATGTGCGCGGTATGCGGGTGGGCATTTGTGATATTTCAGGGGACGGAACATCCGCGGCGGTGCAGGATATGTATGCCCGTGCCGGGACGGTGCTGACATCCATGGGGGCACAGACGATATCCGTGTCCATGCCCTCCTCGGAGGAGGCATATGCGGCCTATTATCTGATCTCCGCCTGCGAGGCATCCTCCAATCTGGCTCGCTACGACGGCATACGGTACGGATTGGCCGGGCAGGGGGATACAACGGAGGAGATGTTTGCCTCCGCCCGCGCGTATTTCGGGGATGAGGTAAAGCGGCGTCTTTTGGCGGGAACCTATGCTTTGGCGGCCCAGGGACGGGCGGAAACCTACGACCGGGCACGGCAGATGCGGACACAGATCCGGAATCATATGAAGGAGTTGTTTTCTTCCTGCGATGTGATTTTGACACCCACGGCGCCGGACACGGCTTACCCCGTGGGCGGGAAAAGCGGAAACGCCGTGGCATACCGCAGCTGCGATACATTTACCACCGTGCCATCTCTTGCTGGATTGCCGGCCATTACCGTACCTGCTGGACAGGATCGGGGATTGCCTCTGGGATTGCAGGTGGTAGCACCCCATTTCCGGGAGGATTTGATGTACCGGGTGGCGCTGGCGCTGGAGGAGGCTATGGGCTATGAAATATGAAATGATCGTGGGACTGGAAGTCCATGTGGAGTTGAAGACCCGCACGAAGATATTCTGCTCCTGCGCGGCGGATTACGGCGCGGAGCCCAATACGCAGGTGTGCCCCGTGTGTCTCGGCTTGCCCGGCACCGTTCCTTATCTGAACCGCCGTGCGGTGGAATTGGGCATCGCTGCGGGCATTGTTACCCATTGTGAAATTCCGGAAATATCCCGTTTTGACCGCAAAAATTACTTCTATCCCGATCTTCCCAAGGGATTTCAGATCACCCAGCATGAGGCGCCCTTGTGCCGGAATGGTTTTCTGGAAATTCCCGACGGAGAGGGAATCAAGCGGATCGGCATTATCCAGATCCATCTGGAGGAGGATGCGGGAAAATCCCTCCACGGAGAGGACGGCACCCGCATCGACTACAACCGGGCGGGCGTGCCGCTGATCGAGATCGTATCCGCACCGGATATTCGCACGCCGGAGGAAGCAAAAGCTTATTTGAGCGCTCTCAGAGAACGGTTGGTGTACGCCGGCGTGTCCGATTGTAAAATGAATGAAGGATCCATGCGGTGT
>JAZSCY010000082.1:0-4785 GCA_045530875.1 Eubacteriales bacterium | reverse complement strand
ATTATTTTTTAAGATTTTTGGGGGTGCGGACCCTTTTTTACAAAAAGGGTCCGCGTCTTCCTGCGCCCTCCTCTCCCCTTTCCACAAAACAATCCCCCCGAAAATCGGGGGGATTATTTCTATTCTATGGATGGATCAATGGAAATCCACAAGGATAGCGGACCGGCCGTATCCGGATTCGGAGGTGACGATGGCCAGATCCTGCAAATCGAAGATGCCGTCGCCGTTTACATCGGCGGCTTTGGTTCTCGCTTCCTCATAGGAGCGGCCGTAGGTGCTCTCCGAGGTGAGCAGCACCACATCTGCCAGATCGATGAATCCGTTTCCATCGATATCGCCGGCGGCAGGGGTGATGGTGGAGATCGCTTCGTTTTCGTGCGCTGTCAGATCCACCACCGCATCCGCCACAACGATACCGCGGATAGTGTACGGCAAAAGTCCGTCGCCGTCGATCTGCATATCGTATGTGCCCGCACTTACGTCACGGAACGAGAAGGGGATCGTATTCATGCCGGCCGAGGCCTCCAGCGCAGCGGTATACAAAACGGACTCTCCCTGCATCAGCTGGATCCGGACGGAAGTATTCGGGTTCGCAAGACAGATCTGTCCGTCTACGCCGCCCCGGCTAATGACCACAAAGGTGTAATTGAATTGCTTGGCATAGGCTTCCGCTGTGGAGCCGGCGTGTCCGTAAATGGTGGCACCGTAAGCAATTGTGTTGAGCGATAGATCCACACTGTCATTCAGAATAGTGATTTGTTTCGTCATGGAGTTGGGCAGTGCAAAGTAACCGAGCTCGGCCACTCCGGCGGGAAGATGCAACGAGGAGATTCTGCTGCCACCAAAAGCGTAGGACGCAATTCTTGTGACAGTATCCGCAACCGCATACGCATCCACTATTTTTCCTGCCGGGTACTGAATCAGCGTTTTTCCGTCTTTGGTCAAAAGAGCCCCTACCTCATCCGTTTTGTAGTACCCGTTTTCGCTGTCCACCGTAAAGGCAAGCATATTGCGGCATCCCTCAAACGCCTGCTCGGCGATTTGGGTAACGCTCTTCGGAATATGCATCTCCGTCAATTTATAGCATTCTGCAAAGGCATTCTTGTCGATTTTAGTGATCCCCTCACGAAGTATCACACTGTGCAGGCCGCTGTAATAAAACGCCTTTTCCGGGATGATGCTTATGCTTGCCGGAATTATGATTTCCCGCAGCTTCGAGCAGTGTGCAAAAGCATTTGTTCCGAGTTCCTTCACCGTGCCGGGAAGCCTCACCACAGCGAGCGCATCGCAGGCACTGAAAGCATTGTTGCCGATTCTGGTGATACCGGCGGGGATTTTCGCGCTGCGCAGAGTGGCAAATTGCGCGAAAGAATAGTTTCCGATTTCGGTGATCCCCTCGTCGATAATGACGGCAGTAGCCGTATTGAAATAATCATCCCACGGTGTCTGGAGGTATTCCCAATCCGGAATACAGCCCGTACCGGATATATACAGCGTACCGAACTCGTTTATTTCCCAGGAAATCGTCTCACTGCACTCTCCGGAATCGACTATTTCTGCCGGAAGTGCCTCGCCGTACACTTCCCATTCGCTTATGTTGATCCAGTAGGCGGAATTCATCACATCCGAGGTATGGGAGCGGGAAGCGAACATAATATATCGGATACCCTCGGTTGCCGTAAATTCTTCGATCAGCTCATAATAGGCCAATTTGCCGTCGGCGGCTTCCTGATAGCGGTATGCACCGGCACTGTTCTCCGAGTGGAGATTTCGACCGCTGTACACGACCTCCCAGGTTCCGGATACACCGATGTCGCTGACCAGAATATCAAAATCCTGCTGGAGCCACTGAATCATCCGGGTATCCCCGATGCTCTCCGTCATGTCCATGGTAATCAGGCGAAAACCGTTCACACTGTACTCACGGTCCAGTGCGAATGTTGTCGTCCACATATACGGCCCGTTGTCGTCCTCGAGTCCGTCCTCGTTGTAATACGTCCACAACTGATCGATGCGGGTGCTCAGTCCCTCATCTGTCACGGCGGGGCCTTGTGCCCACACGCCGTCGATCATTTTGGAGGGATCGCTCACAGAACCGTCGGCACAATCCCGGAACTCTTCCGTGCGGAGATTGACCGATTCGGACCAGCATGCGTTCTGCATCACATTCACGCCGCTGGGCAGAGGCAACGGCTCCTGGGGCGGTTCGGGTGTGCCGGGATCCGTCACCGGATCACCGAACACCTGCAATTCACTGATGTTGATCCAATGGTTCGTGGTCAGTATTTCCGTTGTGTAGCTGAGAGATGCAAATTTCACGTAATGGGCACGGGTAGGTTCTGTAAAGTCGCTGGACAAATCGTAATAAGGCAGATTGGTTGCGGTTCCGGGATGGTAGTCGTAATGGATGGAAGAGGTATCCTGATGAAGATTCCGTCCCTCGTACACTACTTTCCAGCTTCCGTTCAGGCCGGTTTCGCTGACGAGAATATCAAAATCCCGCTGGAACCACTGGATGGTGTGGGAATTGCCGATTCCCCTTCCCGTCATATCCAGATTGATCAGGCGGAAGGAATCCACCTCGTACATCTGATCCAGCATAAACGTGACCGACCACCGATATCCGTCGGACACCTGATTGTTGTCTGCGTCGTACCGGGTTCCCAGATTATCGATTCGGGTGTTGAGTCCCTCCTGCGCGCAGGTGGACTCCATCGCCCACTTTCCGTCTATCATCTTGGACGGATCGCTCTTGGTGCCGTCGCTGCCTACCTTGTACTCGCTGGCACGCAAATTCACAGAATCACTCCATACGGCCCCCGTCATTACGTTTCTTTCATTCACGGGAGGCGTAGGGATCGGCTGATCGGGCTCCAAGCCGCTGCCGTATTCATAAACCTGCAATTCCGATATGTTGATCCAGCGCCAGGTAGAGGTTTCAAACGACGTGGGACTGGTCGAGGCAAAGCAAATATAGCGTGCCTTGACAGGGGCAAAGGAACCATCCAGCTGATAATATCCCAAAGGACGTTCTTCTGTAGGAGCAATATACTGGTAATCGCCCTTGTCCGTTTCCGTGTGCGCCTGCCCGTTGATATATACGATTTCCCAAGAATCGGCCTCACCCGTTTCGCTGACCAGAATATCAAATCCCCACTGCAGCCACTGCACGGGATTGGTGTCGCCGATGCCGCAGGTGGTAAGATCGTTGGTGATCAGAGAGAAGCGGTCCACCGTATACTCATCATCCAACTGGAAGATCATATACCACAGATAGAAGGCATCCTCGTTTTTGTTCCCCTCCAAATCATACCAGGCCAATTCAATCATCTTAGAGTTGAAGCCGTCATCCACCTGAGAGGGGCCGACACCGTAACGGCCATCCGTTACTTTTTCAGGACCGCATACGCCGCCGTACTGGGAGGGAACATAAATATCCTCCCGGAAATTCACGCCGCGCACAAAGGTGGCATTCCGCATCACGTTGCCCTCCTCGGCAGGTACAGTCGGCACAGAGGGGGTGTCGTCTGCGGTATAGATCTCCAACTCACTGATGTTGATCCAGTGATTCTGTTCCATCGTATAGGAGGTGTAGTCCGTGCAGCCGAACTGGATGTATCTTGCCTCCACGGCATCAAAGGTCGCGTCGTACTGATAATATCCCATGGGGAAATCATCGGTGGGAGAATGGTAAGTGTACTCACCGGGATCGTCCTCCGTGTGGAGCTCTTCCGCCCGGTGCGCAATTTTCCAGCTGCCCGCAAGACCGGTGTCGCTGACAAGGATATCAAATCCCCTCTGCAGCCACTGCACGGGATCGGTGTCGCCGATAAAGGGAGTCAGATCCATGGTCATCAGGGAGAGCGTGTCGATGGTGTATTTTCCGTTCAGATCGAAGGTCACACTCCACAGATACTCGCCGTTGTAAAGATCTTCGTTTCCGTCGGCATCGTAGAAGATCCACTTGTCGATGGTGCGGGCATTAAATCCCTCATCCTTGTTGGTGGGGCCCACGCCGTATAATTCGTCCGTCATCTTCGAGGGATCGCTGACGCCGCCGTAGGAGGACGCGGAATACTTGTTGGTATCCACGTTCACCGTGCGGATGCAGTCGGCGCCCAGCATGACGTTGATCGGTTCCGATGCAGCGTACGCCGGGATCGACGGTGCGATCACGGAAAGAAGAATAGCGAATGCAACGATGAAGCAACATTTTTTCATAGTGTTTCCTCCTGGTGAAAAGTCCTTACGCCGGGGTGTTTCTATGCAGACAGTATACCATAATATAGTGATTTCTGTCAACTATCCCCTCGCCGACGCCAAGGGGATTCTTTACATATATAAAACGGATGAGCATGCCGTTTTACTACAGATTCCGGGAAAATTTTGATCAAATATAATTTTTCCCCAGATATCGACAAAACGGTGCTTTTTGTGGTAAAATAGATCATATTTACTGCAAAGGAGATTCGACATGCTACCTCAGTATCTGGCCCTGGTGGAAACGGATTACGATCGGGATAAGCTGGAATACCTGTACAACACCTACTATTCGCTGATGTTCTCGGTGGCCATGAAATACCTGCACTCCGAGGACGCAGCAAAGGACGCGGTACACGATTCCATCCTGAAAGCCATCCGCTATCTGCATCTCATCGACAAAAACAGCGCACCCAAAACCAAAACGTTGCTCTGCACTATCGTGAAGAACCGCTGCATCGATATGCTTCGCCGATCCGACGCGTTGCCCATGGGGGATATGGAGGAAGTCCTCTCTGAGGAGGC
>JAZSCY010000071.1:0-2531 GCA_045530875.1 Eubacteriales bacterium | reverse complement strand
GCTCTTGTGTCAAATCCCGTTGATGTCGGTATTTTTTTATCATCGTTCCAATATTCATATATTTACCTCGTATTGTTGTATTCAAAAGCGCCTTTGTAATTCTATTATAACATTTTTTCGGGAATCTACAAGAGAGTCATTCTGAACTGTGGTTTAAGCGCGGCTAAAATTTTCGATGAACGCTTGAATTTTAGTTCAAATCCCTCCAAACAGTGATGATATCTTTTTTATCGCCCTTATTTGGTTGGGGGGGTGGGATTTGAAAGGCCCTCCCCAATCGCATAGTCGTCTGCCTTCGCCTCGATGCACTCGGCTCGCCATACTCCTTGCTTTATGGGGTATCGCTTCGTGAAAACGATACTCAATCGTTTTCACTTGCTTACCCACTCCCTCCTCCGGAGGTCGTGGAGGGGAAGTCCAAACTCTCATTCGAAACAAAAGAAAACAGCCACCTTGCGGTGACTGTTTCTTTCGTTTGGTTGCGGGGGTGGGATTTGAACCTCACGACCTCCGGGTTATGAGCCCGACGAGCTACCAGGCTGCTCTACCCCGCGATATTTATGAAAGGGAAGTGGTGCCGGAAACCGGGCTCGAACCGGTACGCGATTTTCATCGCACAGGATTTTAAGTCCCGGGCGTCTGCCAATTCCGCCATTCCGGCATATGACCGACTGACCGCAATCACCTTTTCCCTAAGGCCATACTATTATAGCACATATGAGGGTGGGTGTCAATAGTTTTTTTCTTTTTTTCAAAAATATGTTTTCGACATTCTTTACAAACGGGTGGAAGTATGGTATCATAGATACAGTTTTATGAATCTGACAGGAGGTCATGCGGTGAAACTGATTGCGTATTATTCTTATTACGGCTCGATGACGGATCCCTTGGATGCTTTACACGATCAGGCAAAAAGCGGTGTGGACGCGATCATTTGCCGTGTGCGGATGTCCCGAGACAACGTCCCCGTGATTTTCCGAGATTCCTCCATGGCACAGCTGTGCCAGTGCGACGAGAGAATGGACGAGCTCACTTTTCGTGAGATCGACGCTCTGATGCAGCTGGGAAACCGCCGGCTGCTGACACTGGAGCAGCTTTTGAGCGGCTATCGGGGAGAACTTCCGCTGATTCTGCATTATCGGGGATTTGTACCTGATCCCTATATGCTCCAGCGCACGGCTATGGATTCCCGATTCCTGTTCGGATCGGACAGCGTAAAGCAGATCGGCATGATGACATCCATGTACCCCCATTGCAGCTGTGTGGGATTTGTTTCCCACGTTCCCGTGGCGGATGAAATGATCCGGGCGGGGGCACGGGCCGTCTGCCTGTACGGACGGGAGATCGCTCTATACAGAAACGATCGGATCCCAAGGGAATCCGATCGGTGCAGTATTTGGTTTGACGTGCCGAGAGAGCCGGCTTGCGGATTGGATGCGCTGATGGAGCAGATCCGCGATTTCGGCGGCTCGGGCATTGCCGTTCCCTTTGAATACATCCGCTGATCTCAGTGGAGGGGGACACGGCGAGGGAATACCGTCGCTTTTCTTGGATTGTCCGCGTCGGCGATGCGCCCCTCGTATACCAGTTCCATGCCGGGCAGATCGATCAGATCGTCCGGCTTCATCAGTCCTTTGTCCTTCGGGATGGTGGTGGCACCGCTGTATTCCAGAAGCCAGGACACAAACTGGGAGCAGGTGAAGTGAGTTCTGGTGTTGGTGGGGATTCCCACTGCGCAGGAGAACAGACCGACGAAATTATATCGGTAGTCGTACTTCCGGCGATGCATCAGCTGCAGCGTGGTTTCGATGGTTTCGTATGTATCCTCGGAAACGGGGATCCGGTACAAAACGGATTGGCCGTCACCAAACAGGGCAAAAATGCCCCGGTGGATATTTTCTTTAATGAATCCTCCATACAGGGGATTGGTAACACGGCGGCGCCCAAAACTGTACATCTGTGTCAGTTCCCGGTCCAGTGAAATGGACGCATGGGCAAAGCGGTCACCGGTGATTTTACCGATTATATTGGCCACCATGGTGCCTGTCCGTGTGAGGAAAACGTAAACGTATTTCATATGTGCGTTCCAAATTCATCAGACGTTATATGGACAGTATACCAGATAATTTGATGCATGTCTATAACAAAATTTGAAAAAACTGTGTAGGATTTATAACAGGAGGTGCGGTATGCAGGAAAAGATAATCGCGGTCGTAGGCCCTACCGCATCGGGAAAGACATCTTTGTCCATCCGCCTGGCGCAGGAATTGGACGGGGAGATCGTGTCCTGCGACTCTATGCAGATTTACCGCGGTATGCAGATCGGAACAGCCGCACCCACAAAAGAAGAGATGGCGGGCATCCCCCATCATCTCATCGGATTTGTCTCCCCGACCCAGGAGTTTTCCGTAGCGGAATATCGGGATCGTGCGGCGGAGTGCATTGCCGATATTGCATCCCGGGGAAAAACGCCGATTTTGTGCGGCGGAACAGGATTGTATCTGGACGCGCTTTTATACGTATCCCAGTTC
>JAZSCY010000228.1:0-2294 GCA_045530875.1 Eubacteriales bacterium | reverse complement strand
AAGTAGGCATGATTGGTCAGGTTAATGGGGGTAGCCTTATCCGTGACGGCGTTGTAATGGATGCGCAATGCACCGCCAGCTGTCAGTGTGTACGTAACCGTGATCTGAAGATTGCCGGGATAATGCTCCTCCTCGTCCGGGCTGATTCTGGAGAGTACAAGAGCAGGCTCATCCTCTGTTCCGGCTTCCTCCACCTGCCAGAAATGACGGTCAAAGCCGCGCAGTCCGCCGTGCAGATGGTGCTTTCCCTCATTGCTGTTCAAATGATACTCGGTGCCGTCCAGGATGAACGTGCTGTTTCCAATCCGGTTGCCGCAACGTCCGATAATCGCGCCGTGATAACCGCCGCCGGTTATATATCCTTGCGGGCTATCATAACCGCATATTACGTCATCAACTTGGCCATTTGCATCCGCCACCCAGATATTCAGAAGTGTGCCGCCAAAGTCCATCACACGCACGGACGTGTGGGATGCATTCTGCATGGTATACGCATATACAGGAGTATCATACACCTGCCCGAAAAGTTCCTTCTTAATGCTCATACCCGGTCACTCTCCGTATCCGTTGGGATTCTTTTCCTGCCATCTCCAGGAATCGGCGCACATCTCACGGATACCGAATTGAGCAACCCAGCCCAACTCCTCCCGTGCTTTGTCCGCGCTGGCATAACAGGTGGCAATATCACCCGGACGGCGTGCCTGGATAACATACGGAACAGGAACACCGGTGGCTTCCTCAAAATTATGCACCACATCCAGCACGCTGTATCCGTTGCCAGTGCCCAGATTGTAAATCTTCAGGCCGGCTTTTTCATCGATCATTTTCAGAGCCTTTACGTGACCTATCGCCAGATCCACAACGTGGATATAATCGCGGACGCCTGTTCCGTCGTGGGTATCGTAATCGTTACCGAACACGCCAAGTTGCGGCCGTTTGCCGATTGCAACCTGCGTCACATAGGGCATCAGATTGTTGGGAATGCCGTTGGGATCCTCGCCAATCAGTCCACTGGGATGCGCACCGATGGGGTTGAAATACCGCAGAAGAACTATGTTCCAGGCCGAATCTGCTTTTTGCATATCGGTCATGATCTGCTCCAGCATGGATTTTGTCCATCCGTAAGGATTGGTACACTGCCCTTTGGGACATTCCTCCGTAATCGGAACGAATGCAGGATCGCCGTACACAGTAGCAGAAGAAGAGAAAATGATATTCTTCACGTCATGCTTACGCATCACATCCAGCAAAGTCAGAGTGCCGGTGATATTGTTATCGTAATACTCCCAAGGCTTAGCAACAGACTCACCCACCGCTTTCAGACCGGCAAAATGGATAACCGAATCAATGGATTCACTACGGAAAATATTCTCCATAGCCTCACGGTCACGGATATCTGCCAGATAGAATTTCACCGGTTTGCCCGTGATCTGCTGAATGCGATCCAGGGATTTTTTACTGGAATTGGAAAGATTGTCGCAAACGACCACATCAAGTCCGCAATTCTGCAACTCAACAACCGTATGGGATCCGATGTAGCCGGTACCGCCCGTAACAAGAATAGCCATTGTCTACACCTCCTGATTTATCTGATTCCGTTCTCTTATTTCCACAAGCCGTCAGGATACTGGCCACCTTTGACCATAGTCTGAATCTGTGCGATTACGTTAGCCTTATCCTCCTGGTAGGTAACACCGTACCACTGTGCAGTTGTCTCCAGAACAGTCACATCGCACTTGTCATCACAGATCAACTGTCCAACTACGTTGGGCAGATAGCACTCAGATTTCAGCGGCTCCCTTTCAGGATCGTTCAGGAAATCAAAGAAATATTTGTCCGCGTCACGGAAGATCTCAGGCGTAAAACCCCAGAAATTCATAGACACGGGAGAATCACCGGGAATAATGACTTCCGTACCAGTTTCGTCCTCAAAGCGGGCGCCGTTCGGGTCTTTGTAGATCTTTGTGCGCTCTACGATGGACTTGAGCAGACCGTTCTCCGTTATGCAAACGCCTCGTGCTACACTGCCAGCGTCCGTGAGCGTCTTGCCGATCTGATAGCCAACCATCGCATAGGAGGTGTTGTTCTCTTTTCCATCTACCGTGCGCAGGAAGTCCGCCACCTTTGTATATGCATCCGCACCGTAAAAGTCATCCGCGTTGATGACGGCAAAGGGATCATTCAAGAGATCTTTTGCGCACATAATGGCATGATAGGTTCCCCAGGGTTTTGTGCGATCAGCGGGAATCATGTCTGCGGGAACGAGTTTATCGAGTGCCTGGAAAGCATACTCC
>JAZSCY010000169.1:0-5088 GCA_045530875.1 Eubacteriales bacterium | reverse complement strand
GGGCAATTCATCGATATATTTGAAACCGACTGCCAGAACGCGGAGTGCGTCGGCACTCATTTTGTCGGTCATGGCTCTCGCCTGTGCAATATCACCCGATATGCAACGCTCTGCCATCATGTCGAACGCACCCTTGGTGATGACGACCAGACGTCCGTCCATACGGTTGACGGTGGTCATGAGCTTACGGTCGGAGTCGAAGGGAAGCTCTGCTATACGCGGGAACTGTGTGTTCAGATCGTCCTTAGGCATACCGTTCTTGTGGGCGGCCAGCACGATCGCGGTCTCCGTGGGATCGCCGATGTGCTGCTCCTCGGTGCCGTGGAATACCACAGATCCGTCACAGCACAGAGTGCCGTACATGAGCAGGTTCTTGATGGCATCGGAGTTGGCATTGTTGATGGCTTCCACATCTGCGGCACCGTCCACATATGCCTTGGTCAGAGTCATGCGGTTCTGGGTCAGAGTACCGGTCTTATCGGAACAGATAACGGACGCACCGCCCAGAGTTTCCACTGCAGGCAGGCGGCGGATCAGCGCGTTCTTCTTAACCATGCGCTGTACACCGATGGAAAGAACGATGGTTACGATGGCGGGAAGACCTTCGGGAATGGCAGATACAGCCAGAGAAACGGCGGTCATAAACATGTGGAGAGGATCCAGATTGTTGATCAGACCTACCATGAAGATGATAGCGCAGGCACCCAGAGCCACGATACCCAGGTATTTACCCAGCTGAGCCAGCTTCTGCTGCAGGGGAGTCTGGCCTTCTTCCTCGCCATCCAGCAAATTGGCGATCTTACCCATTTCCGTGTCCATACCGGTGGCAGTAACCACAGCGGTAGCGGTACCGTAGGTCACACTGCATCCGGAGAATACCATGTTGTGACGGTCACCCAGAGGAGCCTTCAGGTCAACCTCAGCGGTGGCCTCTTTTTCGGAGGGAACGGATTCACCGGTCAGGGCGGATTCTTCACTCTTCAAGCTGACGCTGTGCAGAAGACGGGCATCCGCGGGAATAAAGTCGCCGGCCTCCAGACGGATGATATCGCCGGGCACCAGCTCAGCTGCCTCAATGATCTTTTCCTCGCCGTCGCGGATGACGCGGGCATGGGGAGCGGAGAGATTTTTCAGCGCATCCAGTGCTTTTTCCGCTTTGCCTTCCTGATATACACCCATGATGGCGTTCAGGATAACGATCAGCACGATCAGACCGGGCTCGAACAGCTCACCCCAGTTTTTCTCGATGCAGATGATCACAAAAGACACGATAGCGGCGGCGATCAGAATCAGGATCATAACGTCCTTGAACTGGTCCATGAACCGCTGCAGGGTAGTCTTTTTCTTCTTTTCGCGGAGCTTGTTCAGACCGTATTTCTCCCGGCGGGAGGCAACTTCGTCTGAGGAAAGACCGCTTTGTGCGTTGGTGGAAAGAGCATCCAGGATGTCCTTCACGCTTTCGTTGTGAAATGCCAATGTTTCGTCCTCCTAAAATAATAATCCGTACAAAAGGGATACTGTGTGTAGTGTTAGCCAAAAGCACCGTGTCTATAATTATGGGAAAAACAAAAGCCAAGCAGGTAAAACCATGCTTGGCGTGATTTTGATCCACAGACACATGCATAGCTTAACAGTTACACATGAGTCTCGCAATTTGAAGCAAGCCAGACTGAATACAGTCAGGATGTTGACTTGCTACGCACAGAGTGCGCTTGCTACTCCCTCACTGGGGAAGATTATATCATAATAAGGAAAAAATGTCAAGTGGGCACAGGAAATTTTGACTTTCTTCGCCAGTCATTCCAGTCGCTCCACTGTATACAGGGAATTCAGCACCAGCCACAACTGCGGGAAATACCGCATGATGTTCCATACGCTTCCGCCGGCGAGGGAGTATTCCTCCAGCAGGCGAAGTTTTTGATCTATGCTGCGGGCATCATCGAACCAGACCACATGCTCCACCGGCGTGCCTGTTGCGATATCCGTTTCAAAATATTGAAAATACGGCGTATGTGCCCGCTCGTCAAATTGGATCTCCGCCTTTTTGTCGGCGGCCAGCTGAACGGCAGCCACATTGGACAGTGAGCGTGCCTGGGATTCACCCCGCACAAAGGGGAGCGCCCAATCGTAGGCGTAATTGGGGATCCCGAGAAAGATCTTCTCCCGCGGGATCTCCGTTATGGCGTAATCCAGAACACGCCGCACCTCCGGAAGGGGTGCCACAGCCTGGGGCGGGCCGTACGTGTATCCCCATTCGTAGGTCATCAGCAGAGCGAAATCCACCGCCTCGCCCACGGCTCCGTAATCGTGCCCCTCGTACAAAAGCCCCCGCTGTTCGGCGGATGTTTTCGGTGCCAGCGAGGCAAAGAGCACCAGATTATAAGCGGATAACCGATCTCTCAATTTGCCAAGAAAGGCGGGATAGGCCTCCCTGTACTGGGAGGGAATGTATTCAAAATCCACATCCAGACCGCCGTACCCCTTTTCATTGAGGGCCTCCAGAGTGTTGTCGATTACCGTGTCTGCCAAAGTTTCATCGGCCAGGATCTGTGCTACCAGCTCGTTGGAGAACGTCCCTTCTTCTGTGAGGGAGGTGAGCATCATCAGAGGAACGGTGCCGTACTCTTTGGCTAGTGCAATCAGTTCACTGTCCCCGCCGGTAGGGGGGATCAGCGTGCCATCCGGGCGTATCCCATAGGTGAATATGGACAGATAGGTCAGATAGGGAAGGGTGGTGCGCAGTACGGTGCGGTCTATGTAGGGATAGGCATATCCGTTGGTACGAATCGTGCCCAAGGGCGGCGTTTCATAGGAAATGTTCAGTGTTTGCCCCGGATAGATGTAGTTGCTTCCGCCAAGGGAAGGATTGTTCCGCCACAGCTGATTGACGGAAACGCCGTACGCATTGGCGATGGACAGAAGCGTATCCCCGCCGCGGACGGTGTACGTCAGTGTAGGATACAACAGAACCAGCGTTTGCCCCACCGTCAGATTCTGCGGGCTTTCCAGATTGTTGTCCGTGATGATTCGGGACGGTGTGGTACCGTTCTTTCTTGCGATTGAATAGACAGAATCTCCGCTTTGTACCGTGTAAATAATCATAAATTCCTCCAAAGGTACTATTTCACTGTCCAGTGTATGCGACGGGAAATAAATGGTTACGGGCGCGAATAATTCACCCCGCGTCTGGAAACAGTAAAAGCGCATAGATAAAGCTTATGCGCAAGGATTCGTATATATGAAGCAGGAGGAGTAAATATGAAAATCCATACGGTGTACGGGCAGGAGATTCTGGATTCCCGGGGGAATCCCACATTGGAGGCCACGGTGGTTCTGATGGACGGAAGTGTTGGGCGGGCATCGGTGCCGTCCGGCGCATCCACCGGACAGTATGAAGCGTTGGAATTACGGGACGGGGATAAAAACCGCTACAACGGAAAAGGTGTGCTGGATGCGGTGCACAACGTCAAAAGTGTTATCCGGGAGGCGATTGTGGGAAAAAGAGCATCCTTCTTTGAAATCGACCGCATCCTTCGTGAGGTGGACGGAACGGAGGATATGTCCAGATTGGGTGCCAATGCCGCCCTGGCCGTATCGCTGGCTGTAGCAAAAGCCGCCGCGGCATCTGCATCCCTTCCCCTGTATCGGTATCTGGGGGGCCGTAACGGTGTGCGATTGCCCGTGCCTCTTATGAATATCCTCAACGGCGGCGCCCATGCTTCCAATAACCTGGACGTGCAGGAGTTCATGATCGTACCCCTCGGCTTTTCCACGTTTTCCGAAGCATTGCGTGCGGGGACGGAGATCTATCATGCCCTTGGCCGGAATCTGAAGAAAGCGGGGAAGAGCACCGCCGTGGGAGATGAGGGAGGATTTGCCCCCGATCTGTCGGAGGATAAGGAGGCCATCGAATATATTTTGCAGGCCATACGGGATGCAGGCTACGATACCGACCGGGTAAAGATCGCTCTGGACGTGGCAGCAAGCGAATGGGCAGACGGCGGAAAGTATCATTTGCCCAAGGCAGGCACGGATATGACCACAGCAGAGCTGGTACAGAAGTGGGACGCACTGGCGGGGCAGTATCCCATTTTCTCCATTGAGGACGGCGTGGGCGAAACGGATCGGGACGGGTGGCGTCTGATGACAGAGGTAATGGGGGACAGGATTCTGCTCGTAGGCGACGATTTCTTTGTCACCAACCCTATTCGCCTTCGTGCCGGAATCGAGGCAGGGGAAGCCAATGCGGTGCTTGTCAAGCCCAACCAGATCGGATCTCTGTCGAAAACCATGGAGGTGATCCGCATGGCGGCGGAGTACGGATACCGTAGCATCGTATCCCACCGCTCCGGGGAAACGGGAGATACATCGATTGCAGATATCGCGGTGGCTACCAACGCCGGATTCATCAAAACGGGCGCACCGTGTCGATATGAGCGGGTGGCGAAATACAATCGTCTGCTCCGCATTGAGGCAGAACTCGGTGAGAGCGCGGTGTACGGCATGTAAATTTGATTATACTCTTGCAATTCATCAAATAATATGATATAATAACAAAGCGAATAGAAAGCAAGCCGCAAAATAAGGCCATACCAGCCGGGGAGGTAGCGGGTCCTTGTACCTGAAATCCGCTGAAGCAGGGGTGGAATCCTATTTTGAGGGCTGTAGATGTGTGGTCTGCGCCGCAGCAGGCTGTGTTGAGGAATGGGTCTTGCGCGATTGGCGGCTGTGAACCATGTCAGGTGGGGAACCAAGCAGCATTAAGCAGTTGAGTCGATGCGCCGCGAGGCTGCCTGTTCTGAGCAGACTCTGGGGAATGCGCACATGAATACAGACTCGATAAATAGGTGTATGGTCTTATTTTGCGGCTTTGCTATACGGTAACGCAGGAGGAAGTATGTATCAGGCTTTGTATCGAAAATACCGTCCCGCCGTCTTTTCCGACGTGTGCGGACAGGAGCACATAACATCCGTTCTGCGGTATGAAACCGAAAGCGGACGGATCTCCCATGCGTATCTGTTCTGCGGCTCCCGCGGAACGGGAAAAACCACCTGCGCCAAGATTCTGGCAAAGGCGGTCAACTGCGA
>JAZSCY010000362.1:0-5313 GCA_045530875.1 Eubacteriales bacterium | reverse complement strand
GAGCCACCTGTAACGGAGCCGCCTGTAACGGAACCGCCCGTAACGGAGCCGCCTGTAACGGAACCGCCTGTAACGGAGCCTCCTGTGACAGAACCTCCCGTAACGGAGCCGCCCGTGACAGAGCCGCCTGTAACAGAGCCTCCTTTGACGGAACCGCCTGTAACGGAACCGCCTGTAACGGAACCGCCTGTAACGGAGCCGCCCGTAACGGATCCGCCCGTGACGGAACCGGAATTGCCCTATCCCAGCGAGGAGGCTGCTGACGTGTTTGAATACATCCTCAATCGGTATGAATATCTGGAGTTTGGCGACGGAACGACGGCTGGTGAAACGTCTCAGAAGACGATCATCGCCACCATCAATCACAACTGCCAAACCTGGATGAACGCAGTGGATCGTAACTGCACAACGGATCCCTTCGGAAAGAATCTGAAGTTCACCAGCGCCAATATGTCGGCGATCTACACCTATATTCTGCATATGGCGCGGGGTTATGCCACGCCCGGCTCGGATTATTATAAGAACGAAAAACTGCGTGACGATATCATCTACTGCCTGGACTTCATGTATGACAAGTTCTACGGCGGTGCGAAGAACAAACTGCCCTCCGGCAGCAACTGGCACGACAGCTATATCAATTCCCCCGGCAGCCTGACCCGCACGCTGCTGGCTCTGCGGGACGATCTGAGTATCGATCAGATGAAGCATTACATGGAGCGGATGGATGCCATCATCTATTCTCCCTCCTACACCTCTGCCAACATGATCGATATGACCTTCTCCATCATTCTGGCGGCGGCTTTGCAGAAGGACGGCCCTCGTCTGGAGAAAGCGGTAACCACGCTGTCCAACAACGTGTTTGACTATGTGGAAAAGGGCGACGGAATTTACCGGGACGGCTCCTATATCCTTCATACGGATATTCCGTACACCACCGGCTACGGCGGAAGCCTTTTGGATATGCTCTCCGTGATTCTGTACGCCGTGAACGGCTCCGAGTATGCTTTTTCCGATGAGCTGGTGAATCGCCAGGTGGACTGGATCTTTGATTCCTTTGTGCCGGTTCTGTTCCGCGGCGCGGCCATGAGTGCCACCAGCGGCCGTATCGCTTGGCTCAATGGCAGCGAGAGCGAGCGCTCCGTGTGCATCATCACCGGTCTGGCCCGCATCAGCCAGTACGCCCCTGCCGAGAGGGCGAAGGAAATCAAATCCCTGCTGAAGTATTATCTGGACAACAACTCCTACAAGTTTGCCACCAGCGGTCTGATCAGTACCGCCGATTTCATTCTGGATATTCAGAACGATAAGAGCATCCCCTCCGATGTGATGCAGGTGGGCGCAAAAGTATTCCCCAAGATGGCCCGCGTAACCACCCATCGCGGCGATTTCGCTTCCATGCTGTCCATGTGCTCTCCCACCATTTGCCGGTATGAGTGCTTTATCTGGTCCGATACGAAGATCGACAATCCCAACGGCTGGTACACCGGTGCCGGTATGCTGTATGTCTATGCGGGTACGGTGTCTCATTTCGACCGGGTATTCCACCAGACCGCCAACCATTACCGCCTGCCCGGTACTACGGTAGATACAAGAGAACGTAATCCCAAGAACAATACAAAGACCTACAACGAGTCCGATTTTGTGGGCGGTGTGCAGATGGACGAGTTTGCCCTGGCCGCCTTCCAGTACGACAACAAGAACGGCGATTTTGATTCGGATCTGGTGGCGAAGAAATCCTACTTCTTCTTCGACAACGAATATGTGATGCTGGGATCGGATATCAACAGCACCAAGGACAAGGGTGTCATCACTACGGTGGAGAATCAGAAGATGGCCGGCACCGTCAAGCTGTATCTGAACGACGATGAAAAGAGCATCACGGCCGCGTCGGATACCAAGTTCAGTGATCTGAAATATTTGTACATCTCCAAATACGGCTCTATCGTCTTCCCCGAGAAACAGGATCTGACGGTGAACATCAACGTGACCGAGACCAAATCCCGGTTTGTGGAAATCTTCTTCGATCACGGTGTGCATCCCAAGGACGATACCTATTCCTACATCATTCTGCCTCTGATGAAGCGGGACGAATGCAAGGCTTACTATGAGAATCCCGATGTAAAAATTCTCTCCAACACCAAAGAGATCCAGGCGGTTCGGGAGAATACCCTGGGCATGACCGGCATCGTATTCTGGAAAGCGGTGGAATTTGAGGGAATCACCCCCGATTTTGCCTGCACCATGCTGGTGAAGGATACGGAAAATGGCAAGCAGATTGCCATCAGCGATCCTACCATGAAGGTGAAGGGTAAGCACACCGTTGTGCTGGATGGCGTCTATAAGCTGGACGGCACCAACGATAAGGTGAGCGTCCAGGTCAGCGGATCCAAGACCACGGTGACCATCGACATGACGGGAACCCAGGGACAGACCGTCCAGTTCACTCTGACCAAATAATTTGGAAAAGACACGCCTGTGTACCGGGCGTGTCTTTTTTGAAATCCATCGGAAAATTTATTAGTTTTGCTTCCTACCTTGATTTGACATCCTATCCATGATACACTATCTGTGTAGAATCGATTCCTATGCGAAGGAGAAACAACGACAATGCGTAAAGGATTTTTTGTAAAAGGTACGGCTGTGTTTTTGTTGGCGGCCATGCTGCTTGGCGGATGCGGACCGGCTGTGGATTTGCCCGAGGATACCGATCCGCCTGCCACGGAGGACACGGCCGCTCCGGTGGAGGAAATGAAACTGCACATCTTTGCAGACGGCAGTGAAGGCGCTCCGTACGAAAATGTAGGATTGGTGAGCGATCCCGATCAGGCGTACGACAAAGACGCCGCTTCTCTGGGATTGTGGAGCAAGCCTAAGGAGAATCCGCTGGTGGTTACTTCTTTGCCAAAGAATCTTGAAAACTACGTCTATTTCGACATGGATGTGTTTTTCAATAAGCCTTTGGAAAATGGCATGCGACTGTATATCTTTTGTGGCGAAGATGAAAACGGCGAGGAACTGTATTTTTACCGGGATTTTTTCAGCGGCAAAGACAACTGGGTGACAGTGTCCGTGGCATTGGACGCCATGTTCAAGTACGGTGAGCCGGATCTTGCCAATGCAGAGCGGATGGAGATCCACATCAACGAAATGACCGCGGGCCTGCGTCAGTTGTATGTGCGTTCTATGTCTGTACGGCAGTATTATGACGGTGATGAACCCATCCAGTACGGAGAAGCGGCGGACGTGTTTGAATACATTGTCAACCGGTATGCGTATCTGGAGTTCAGCGACGGAAAATATGCGGATCAAAAATATCAGGCGGCTATTCTGAAAAATATCGATAACAACTGCAAATCCTGGATGACTAAGGTGAACCGCAGCTGTACAACGGATCCGTTTGGACAGAATTATGCGTTTACCAGTGCCAATATGTCCACCATATATAAAAATATTGTGCATATGGCCCGCGGATATGCCACCCCCGGTTCGCATTACTACAAAAACGAAAAACTGCGGGATGACATCCTGTATTGCCTGGATTTTATGTATGAAAAATTCTATGGCGGCACGGAGAGTAAGATGCCCAGCGGTGCTAACTGGCACGACAGTTACATCAATGTGCCCGGCAGTCTGACCCGCATCCTTCTGGCGTTGCGGGAGGATCTGAGTATCGACGAGATCAAGCACTATACGGATTGGATGGATACACTGATCTACTCCCCGTCCTACACATCCGCCAACATGATCGATATGACCTTCTCCATCATTTTGGCATCCGCCTTGCAGAAGGACAGCGTGCGTCTTAAGAAAGCGGTGGATACTCTTTCTGCCAACGTGTTTGACTATGTGAAAAAGGGCGACGGCATCTATGAAGATGGTTCGTATATCCTACATGATAACATTCCTTATACCACCGGATACGGCGGAAGTCTTTTGGATATGCTTTCCGTTATCCTGTATACGGTGGCGGGTTCCGAGTTCGCCTTCTCCGATGAGCTGGTAAATCGGCAGGTGGACTGGATCTTTGATTCCTTTGAGCCTGTTCTGTTCCGCGGCGCCGCTATGAGTGCGGTCAGTGGCCGTATCATCTGGTCCAACGCTAACGAGAATGTTCGTTCTGTGTGCATCATTACCGGTATGGCGCGTATCTGCCAGTATGCACCGGAGGAGCGTGCGAGGGAGATCAAATCTCTTTTGAAGTATTATTTGGATGCCAATCCCTATGAGTATGAAACCAGTGGTCTTATCAGTACAGCGGATTTCATCTACGAGATTGAATTGGATGATAGTATCGTAGCGGATGGGTCCAAGATGTCCGCCAAGGTGTTCCCCCACATGGCCCGTGTGACCACCCACCGCGGCGATTTTGCCTCCATGCTGTCTATGTGTTCGCCCAATATCGCGCGGTATGAGGGCTTTATATGGCCTACCCATTTGGAAAACTGCAACGCCTGGTATACCGGTGCCGGTATGCTGTATGTGTATGCGGACAGCACAAAGCAGTTTGATTCAACCTATCATCACAATGCCAACCATTACCGGCTGCCCGGAACGACGGTGGATACCAGAGTGCGCAATCCTGAGAACAATACTAAGACCTTTAATCAGTCCTCTTTCGTGGGCGGCGTACAGGTGGATGAATATGCCATGGCGGCCTTCCAGTACGATAACAGGAACGGCGACTTTGATTCCGATCTGGTGGCCAAAAAATCCTATTTCTTCTTCGATAACGAATACGTCATGCTGGGTGCGGATATAAACAGCACTAAGGACTCGGGCGTCATTACCACAGTGGAGAATCAGAAAAAAATCAGTGCGGAAACAAAGCTGTATCTGAACGATGAGGAGAAATCTATTGCCCCTGCGGAGGATACGCAAGTGGATGGCGTAAAATATGCCCATATCGGCGGATACGGCTCCATCGTGTTCCCGGAGAAACAGACATTGACGGTACATCAGCACGTCTCCAGCGCCAAATTCATCGAGATCTTCTTCGACCACGGTGTGCATCCCACGGAGGATACGTATTCCTACATCATCCTGCCCCTGGCATCCCGGGAGGAGGGTAAGGCCTATTATGAGAATCCCGATGTAAAAATTCTCTCCAACACCAAACAGATCCAGGCAGTCCGTGAGAATACCCTGGGCATGACCGGCATCGTATTCTGGGAGGCTGTAACATTCGATGGCATCACCCCTGACTTCGCCTGCACCATGCTGGTGAAGGATACGGAAAATGGCAAGCAGATTGCCATCAGCGATCCTACCATGAAGGTGAAGGGTAAGCACACCGTTGTGCTGGATGGCGTCTAT
>JAZSCY010000352.1:0-2110 GCA_045530875.1 Eubacteriales bacterium | reverse complement strand
AAAAAGAACTGCCGCGGGGAGATGTATCCTTGCGGCAGTTTGCAGTTGATTGATGAAGTGTATCGGAAGATGCTTTCAATTTGTCATTATGGCCAAGATGAAATGCTGTTTTCTTCTTCGGCTTCGGGATCGGTATAAACGAAATGCACAACATTGCCATAATACGGAATATCAGAGCTCTGTAACAGCTCGTGGTATAAAACAACTCTCACCCCGATTTCCTCTCGTAATTCCATTTCATACATAACATGGTAAGCCCTGTATGTGATTTCATTATCAATATATATCATCACTTCCTTAAAATCGTCACTGATCTCATAATCCACAGTTACATTTTCATTTGTCACCTGTATTTCCGTTAAGATTTCATTGACATCTTCTTTGATTTTGTTTAGCATTTTCTCTTTTTGAGATGGTAGAAACCAGATTTTTGTGTACAGCGGCGCATGATTTCCAGTACCGAAATCGAAACCCGACGACAGTGCCTTATAATCAAATTTGTGAATATAGTAGTCTTTGTATTCCTCTGTATACATATTACGGTGAATTGTTGTTCCCGTTGCAAAGAGGATTATCAGCATTATCGATGGCAGCAAAACGAGGATTGTCAGGACTTTTCGCTTCATAGGCATACCCTCCTATGGCTCATTGTAAAAATACAGATACGGCTTATTGACAATACTGCTGTCGGCAATCTCCTCGGGAATCAGCCAGAAGCCGCCCTGAATGGGTTCGATTCTGCCGCGGACGGAATTGCTGTCAAAGCGGTAGATGCCGTTTTCCTCTGTCACAACAGCGGTCAAGGTCAGGTACGCATTTTCATCATCTGCGGTGGGAGCATAGAAATCAAATTCGGTTTCCCATGTATGGCTGTCGGTCTGTGTGAAGACATGGCTGAAGGTGCTCCTGTACGGGTCGCGCACAAAGGAAAGGGTTGTGTTAAGCATGACGGGAGATGCCGATAGCAGCGGATGAAAGGTCAGACCGGAGAAGGCGCGGGTATATTCCTGCGATTTGTAATTGTTTGGCAGAGGATCGCACTGTCTCCGGAGGGTATCATATGCATCATCGGAAAGTTCCGTTCGTTTGCCGTAATTGACTTGAATATTGTTTCGTATGCCTTCGATGGGGAGATAGGCTTCTTCCAGACAAATGATCAGAGGGGAGTGGCTGTCTCTGATTTCCCACATACAGTACTGATATGCACTTGCCGCATTGTTGTCAGGTGCATTGCGTGTTCCGTGCACATAGCCGTCGGCACTGATATATCCGATATATTCTGTGGAGGTCAGAAGAAGGACCGGCAGATCGCCGCGGAGCGTAAGAATCGCTTTGAGGGAATAATTGTCTTCCATCAAGATCAATTCGTCGGTACCGTCACCGTTCAGATCCAGCATATCATAACCAAGCGTCTCTGCTGTAAGGGGATTTTCCTGGCTTTTTGTCTCACCAAAGGCATGGAGCAGGCGGCTGAACAGGGTGTAGGTACGTGCATCCTCGTATGTGTAAATGGTATCATAAGCACCGTCTGTCCATTCTCCGCGTTTATAGGATGCACAGTGGACATCCAGAATATCGCGGCAGAGTGCGAGAACATCGTCATAGGTTCGGATCTTTAACAGTGGCGGTTCTTCCGCTGTCTTCTCTTCAAGCATCGGTATGGCAAATATTCCGGTTTGTTTGGAATGCATCGGCATGAACAAAAATTGATGAGAACCGAGAATGTCCAGATATTCCTCTCGGGTCAGTTCTGTGCGGATGCCATTTTCGATCTTAAAGTAGTCAGAATTGCCTTCCGCTGACGGATCGCTGCCCTCGTAGCCGTAGGTCAATCCGGTCAACACACCGTCAACCAGATATTTTTTGTGGTATGTTGTCTGTGTTTCCGATTCCTTGACATAGTAGATACAGCCATCCTGCTTGATTACGCCTCGTTTGAAAACATCAAGCAAAACGGCATCTTTGCCCCTCATTGTAAAGATGGCATAGATATCCGTGCCGCCGGTCTCCGTCAGAATCAGTTCCTCCGTGCCGTCATCGTTGATGTCATGAAGACTGTATGCCATGACAGAGGGGTCATCACAGCGTGCAGCAAAGTCGGAGGCCAAGC
>JAZSCY010000127.1:0-4537 GCA_045530875.1 Eubacteriales bacterium | reverse complement strand
TTTACGGATCTCCATGGAAGGAAATGCCTCTGCCTCCATGCGCCCAACAGCGAAAATGAGCATCTGACGCTCTTTGTATTACAGGAAAAGGACGGCGTGCTGTCCCTTACACAGTCATGAAAGCTACAAAAATTCAGTTTGAGAATTTCCGGAACATTTCTCAGGCCACGGTGGAATTTTCCCCGGGAGTCAATGTACTCTGGGGCGCCAATGCCCAGGGAAAATCCAACATTCTCGAAGGTATGTATTATTTCGCCCGGGGAAAATCTTTCCGGGGCGTGCCGGATAAGTTTTTGGTGCGCACCGGATGTGATTTCGGCACCGCTTCCCTTTCCTGTCATGGGGAGGGGGATGTGTACGACACCCACCTGTCCGTGACCTTCCCCACCCGGGGAAAGAAGCGGATCACCCGAGGCGGCGCCCCTTTGTCGGGGGTGAAGGAGCTGGTGGGATCCTTTCGGGCCGTGCTTTTCTGCCCGGAGCATCTGTCCCTGGTAACGGGCGCCCCGGCGGAACGGCGTGCCTTTCTGGACATCGCCCTGGCCCAGCTGTATCCCGGCTATGTGTCCGCTTTATCGACCTACACCCACGCCCTGGCAGAGCGGAATGCCCTGCTCAAGCAGGCGGCGGACGGCTGTTTTGTGGAGGACAACCAGTGGGCAGTGTATGCCCGTCAGCTGTCCGTCAGCGGAGCGGCTATCGTATCCTTTCGATCCGCCTACACTGACCGTCTGAACAGCCTGGTGGAAGAATGCTTCCGCGACATGACCGGCGGACGAGAAATCCCCCGTCTGTCCTATATCTGTGCCGCCGGCAGCGATGCTCCCGCCGATATTGCCCGCCACAGCCAGTCCGCCGTGGCCGATCGACTGTATGCCGTTCTCACGGAGCGGCTTTCCCGGGAGATCGGGGCAGGCACCACCCTCTACGGCATCCATCGAGATGACGTGGCCATCGATCTGAATGAGCAAAGCGCCAAGCTGTACGCGTCGCAGGGGCAGAGACGGTCTCTGGCTCTGGCCATGAAGCTGGCAGAAGGCGCCATCTCCCGCTCGGTGGGCGGGGAGGAGCCGGTGTATCTTTTGGACGACGTGTTCTCCGAATTGGATGGGGAAAGACGGGAATATCTTCTGTCTGCCCTGGGAGAGAGACAGGTCGTCATCACCTCCTGTGAGGGAGAAACCATGTTTTCGCATATTCCCGATATGGCGCTCTTTGCCGTTTCGGGAGGCGAGGTCCAGCGCGTTCGCTGACTTCGTACATATACATTATTATGATAGCATAACAAAAAGGAGTTACCGTGAGTACGTACAGTATCAAGTCCGTGTCCGAATCTCCGGCCGGCATCTCTGTGGCCATCGGAATTGACACGGCGGACAAAAACGAATCTGTGGAGTATCTGATTTCCCGGGAGTTCTGGCACTGGGGAAAATTGCAGACCGGCGAGGCCATTTCGGATGAGGTATTTTCCGGAATTGAGCACAGCGCCGCCCTTTCCCGCGCCGTTGCCCGGACAAAGGGGATTTTGTCCTATTCCGGCGTAAGCCGTCGCACCCTGGTACAGAAGCTGAAGGGGTACGACTTTTCTGAGGAAATCTGCGAATGCGCCGCTGACTATGCCGTGGAGCATGGCATGGTGCGGGAGGACGTGCAGGTGGAACACGCTGTGGACACCTATCTGCGCCGTAAATATTGGGGACGCCGCCGCATTTCCGCGGAGTTGTCCGCCAAGGGATATCCCCGGGAGGTAATCGATGAAGCCATCGCCGCCATCCCCGAGGAGGATTTTCTGCACGCTCTGCGTGTGATCATCCGCAAAAAGTACGGCGAGGTTCCCACCGATCCTCAGGAAAAACAGAAGATGATTTTGTCCCTGCTCCGGCTGGGCTATATAGGCAGTGAAATCAAGGACGCCATCGCCTCCTTTGAGTGCGAGGAATAAGGCAGGAGATACTATGAAAAAATCGGATATAAAAGTAGGCTTTGTGTCCCTGGGCTGCCCGAAAAATCAGTTGGACACGGAAGTCATGCTGGCTCACATCGCCCAGGCGGGATACACCATCACGCCGGAGGAAAGCGAGGCGGATGTGGTCATCGTCAACACCTGCGCTTTCATTGAAAGCGCCAAGCAGGAAGCCATCGACAACATTCTGGATGTGGCATGGCTGAAGGAGAACGCCAATCTGAAAGCGCTGATCGTTACCGGCTGTCTGCCGGAGCGGTATCGGGAGGAATTGCTCACGGAAATGCCCGAGATCGACGCGGTTCTGGGCGTGGGCTCTATTCATCACATCACCGAGGCGATCGAGGCAGCGCTGGCCAAGGCTGAGGAAAAATACGCCCGCTTCGACGATAAGGAAAAGCTGGCTCTGGGCGGCGATCGGGTGGTCACCACCGGCGACGCCTATGCCTATCTGAAAATCTCCGAGGGCTGCAACAATCGCTGTGCCTACTGCGCCATCCCCTACATCCGGGGCAATATGCGCTCCCGCACCGTGGAGGATATCGTGGCCGAGGCAAAGACGCTCTCAGAGATGGGCATCAAGGAACTCATCCTGGTGGCACAGGACACCTCCGCCTACGGTTTTGATCTGTACGGCGAGTATGCCCTGCCCCGCCTGATCCGGGCCATCACCGACGCCACAAACATCCCGTGGATCCGCCTGCTGTACTGCTATCCCGACAAGATCACCCCCGAATTGGTGGCCGAAATGGCACAGAACGACCGGGTGGTCAAATACATCGACATCCCCCTCCAGCACGCCTCCGACGCGGTGCTGGCCCGCATGAACCGTCACGGCGATTCCGCATGCATCAAGGACGCCATCCACCGCCTCAGAGAGGGCGTGCCCGGCATCGTGCTGAGAACCACCTTCATCACCGGTTTCCCGGGGGAGACGGAGGAGGATTTCGAGACGCTGTGCCGCTTCGTGAAAGAGGAAAAATTTGAGTGCGTGGGCGTGTTCCCCTACTCCCGTGAGGAAGGCACCCCCGCCTACGATATGCCCGATCAGATCGACGCCCAGATCGCCCAGAACCGGGCGGACATCCTGATGGCCACCCAGGCGGAGATCAGCGAGAATTGGAAAGAGTCCTTTGTGGGCAAAACGGAGCATATTCTCTGCGAGGGATACGACGTGGTTGCGGAAGCCTATTTCGGCCGCACCCGGTGTGATGCCCCCGAGATCGACGGAAAAGTCTATTTCACCTCCCCGGCCGGTACGAAGTACGAGGAGGGTGAGATGGTAGATGTAAAAATCACCGCCGCCATGGATTACGACCTGGTAGGCGAAACGGTTCTGTAAGGAGTGTATATATCATGAATCTTCCCAATAAACTGACGGTTTTGCGCGTGATTCTCGTGCCCGTATTTATGCTGTTTCTGTGCGTTCCTCTGGGGCTGTCCGACACCCTGGTCCGTGTGATCGCGGCGGTGCTCTTCGCCCTGACCTCTCTGACCGATATGCTGGACGGAAAAATCGCCCGCAAATACAATATGATCACCGATTTCGGTAAGCTGATGGATCCTCTGGCGGACAAATTCCTGGTGTTCGGCGCCATGCTGGGCATCCTCGTGTACTGTGCCGATCTGCGTCCCATTTTTGTATGGGCCGCCGCCATCGTAATGCTTCGGGAATTGGCCGTTACCTCCCTGCGCCTGCTGGCCGCCTCCCAAAGCGGTGCCGTCATCGCCGCCGCCTGGCTGGGCAAGGTAAAGACTGTGACCCAGGTGGTGTGCATTCTGTGCGTGATCCTGGAGCCGGTGATCCTGCCCTTCCCGTTGTTCACCCAGTATCATCTGCTGTCTTATGTGACCATCGCGGCCATGATCGTGATGACCATCTGGAGCGGCGTGGAATATTTCGCCGCCTACGGCAAGAATATCAATATGAAATAAAGATATGCAAAAAGAGCCTCCGAAGGATAACCCTTCGGAGGTTTTTGTTTGTGATGGCGCGTTTCTTCTTTGTAGGGGAGGGGCAGGAGTTGGCAAAGCCAACGTCCATCCCTCCCGTTTTGTACGGTTTGGTTTTTCTATGGCGGACCGTCGAGTGGAGGTAATTTTATCTTACCATAGTAGGATGGAGTTGGCGGAGCCAACTCCATCACACGCCCCAGATATCCTTCGCGTATTCCCGCACGGTGCGATCGGAGGAAAACCGTCCCGCCGAGGCGGTGCAGATCAATCCCCGCTTGGCGTAGGCCAGCGTATCCCGATAATCCCGATTCGCCCGAAGCTTTGCCGCCGTGTAATCCGCAAAATCGCCGAGGACACAGTAGTGATCCGCCCGGTGCCAGGAGGCTCCGTCCAACAGGGATCCGTACAGCTCCGCAAAGACGCCGCCCACGTCCATGACGGTGCCGTCGATGAGGGTATCCACCGCCCGGGCCAATCGTGGATCGGCAGTATACACCGATCGGGGCTGATACGTCTCCATCCGGTGAGCCATGGCGGCCGCATCCGGGCCGAAGAAATAATTATTCTCCTCCCCCGCTGCCGCCAGAATCTCCATATTCGCCCCATCGTAGGTGCCCA
>JAZSCY010000399.1:0-7809 GCA_045530875.1 Eubacteriales bacterium | reverse complement strand
CGGACAAGACACCTCTGGACAACACCGTGGAGGCGCAGATGGCATTGCCCTACTATGTAGCAGCGCACCTTGTGATGCACGACAATGCCTTTGCGTACTCCGCGCTGATGAACGAGTTCGAGACCAAGCTTGCGCGACTGCGCGAGGAGATCCACACCGAGCTGACGGTGGTCGAGGACGTGTACTCCGCTGCGGAGCAGGAATACAACGCATAAGGAGGGCGGAGCATGAGAGTCAATCTATCTTCCATGCCGAGTCCTCCCAAGGAGTACGTCATCAACTTTCCCCGGCTGGACGGCGGACTGAACAACTGGGAGCTGAGCTACCGCCTTGATGCAGACGAAAGTCCGGAGATGAAGAATCTCTGGTGGCAGGACGGTGCGCTCTGCTCCAGAGACGGGCAGGTGAGACTGCATGATGGGAATCTCGGCAAGGGGTACGGCGCCTATGAGTCCCTGTTCTGGGAGCATGGATTTTTCCACATTGGAAGCAAACTCTACTGCGCTCCCCTCGTGAACCCTGACGCTGCGGCAGGTTCTCTTGCGCTGACGGAGCTTCTCAGCGGCATTCCGGAGAATCGGGGCAGCTGGTTCCGGTACGGCGACTGCCTGTACTACAAGAACCGGGGCGGCTACTACCGCATCGAGTACAACAACGACGGCAGCTTCACCGCAGGGGATGTTCCTGTGTACGCACCCATTATCCTCATCAACACCGAGCCTACCACAGCGGCAGGTGATACCTATCAGCCGGAGAATCGGCTTTGCGCTCAGAAAACCGTGTGGTACAGCACGGTGGAGGGCGTGAAGACCTACAAGCTGCCTGTGCAGAATGTCGGCAGCGTTGACAGGGTCGTGGTGGACGAGGTGGAACTGAAAGAGGGTACGGGATACACCGTGGATCTCACGGCAGGAACCGTGACCTTTGCCACAGAGCCGACCCATCATAATCCTGTGGTGGTCAACTCGGTGCAGATCACCTACACTAAGGAAAACGAGAATGCCCGGAGCAGCATCATGGATTGCCCCTATGCCATTGTGTACGGCGGCAATCAGAACCTCTCAGTGGTGATGGGTGGCTGCGAGGCCCAGCCCAACGCCTACTTCTGGTGCGGCAACCACATCGTGATGGACCCCGGCTACTTCCCCATGACTCAGTACAATCTGGCAGGAGCCACGGAGGAGTGTATCACAGGTTTTGGCAAGCAGCAGAACATGCTGGTGATCTTCAAGGAGCACAGCGTGGGCCGCAGCGCCATGAATACCACGGAGATGGCAAACGGCAGAGTGCTGCTCACCATGGACTATGTGACCATCAACAGCCGCATCGGCTGCGACATGCCCCACACCATTCAGCTGGTGGAAAACAATCTGGTGTTCTGCAACAGGGAGCAGGGCGTACACCGTATCGCCGACAGCTCCAGCGCCTACGAGAACAACATTGTGGCCATCAGCCGGAAGGTGGACAACAGCCTTCTGCCGCTGGTGCGCAGAGCGGACACTGTGGCGAGTTTTGATGACGGCAGCCGGTACTGGATCGCGGCGGATGGCGAGGTGTACGCGTGGGATTACAGCCTGAGTACCCACTCAGACCCCAGCTGGTTCTACTTCACAAACATTCCTGCTGTGGCTTTTCTTACCACAGAGGACGGGGCGAACTACCACATGGCCGGAGACGGCAGCATCAGCGTATTCCGCCGGAACTTCTCGGACTTCGGAGAGGCCATCGACAAGAAGTACCGCTTTGCCACACAGTACATGGGAAGCTATGACCGGCTGAAGAACATCACCGGAGTTCTTTTCTCGGTGCGCGGCGACACGGACACGGATATTGAGATCGAATACTCCACCGACTACGAGGAGCGACGTGATCTGACACCTATTCGTTCGAAATCGTGGCGTTTGTCGCCAAGAAACCTGCTTTACAGGAATCTGAGCATTCAGAGGTTTGCCACCACCGCACGGCGAAGACCGGGATGCAGACATGTGCGGCACTTCACCATGGCACTCAGCAACAACAAGACCGGAATGGACATGGCGGTGCTGTCCGCGCAGGTCTTCTACAACTTCCAAGGGAGGGAAAAGTAAATGCCTTTTACAAGATTACAATACGGCAAGGTCTGGACGAGCAGCGGCGACTTCCCGACCTTCGAGGAGAGCGAGATGCAGGTGCGCGAGGATCTGCAGTATCACCCCGACGCGGTGAAGCTTTTCCTCAACAATACGCTCCTCAAGGAGCTGGAGGCCAGCAGCGCTGCGGGCAAGATCGGCGATGGTCGAAAGGGCAACCTCGCTGCCACGCTGAGCGATATCTACGCAACGCTCTCCACACATGCGAAGGATATTGAAAATCTGGCGGCAGGCGAAGCGCCGGAATCCGTCAAAGCCAGCGCATTCGCCTTTGCTTCCACCGACTGGATTTCCAGCGGAAGCGTATACAAGCTGACGATCCCCCGGAGCAGCCACAAGCGCATCTCCAACCTCTTTGGCTACAAGCTGGAGTACAACGCAAGTGGTACTTACCTCACCAATGTGTGGGCCACGGCAGGGACTGACGTGGTATACGATCTCTACGGCAATGTGGTGCTGACAAGCGACAGCGCCTACAGCGGCAGGATCGTCTTTTACGGAGTGTAAGCGATGGAACGATTTTATGTAATTCACAACACGCCCATCTATCTGGGACGGTGCGGCGAAAAGGAAGCGCGGGAGGTGGCGTTTGACATCTCCGGCTGGAAGAGCGTGTACGGCGACGGCGTGGTGCAGCTCATGGTAAAGCGCAGCGGTGAGGATGATATGTATCCCGTGCCGCTGACCGTGGATGGACGGTGGGCGATCTGGACGGTTACCGGAGCCGATACGGCGATCCCCGGCAGAGCGGGCGAGTGTGAACTCAGCTACATGCCTGCGGAAAGCGCCATCGTCAAGTCGGAGACCTGGGCGACCTTCGTGCTGCCCTCCATGAACGGCGATGATCCTTACCCTCCTGCGGGAGCGGAATCCTACATCGACCGGCTGAGAGCGGATCTGGCACAGCAGATCGTTCTCGCCGCTGAGGTGGAGGAGAACACGGGGAAGGCTTTGCAGGCGGCAGAGGATGCGATGGCGGCGGAGCTTACCACAAGGATCATAGCTGACCGTGCGGAAGCTGTTGTCAACGGCATCCTGCCCGAAGCGCAGCAGGCGGCGATGCAGGCAGTAGACAGCGCATCTGAGGCAAAGGACAGTGAATTGATTGCCGTGGATGCCGCCAACCGTGCGCAGGCGGAAGCGAACCGTGCATCCGTGCCTGCGGTAGCCGGTGTCTACAACGTGATCCTCACAGACAGCGTGACAAATGCCAGATACGCTCTCATCGTGGAAAACGGAAGGCTGGCGATCCTCGGTGTGGCTGACACGTTTGAGGCAACGGACATGAAGTTTATTGACTGCGCTACCGGTGCAGCGTTTGAGCTGACCGTGGAGAGCGGAAGACTTACGTTAGAGGAGGTATAACGATGGCAATTGGAGATAAGAGACCTGTTGTGATGCAGAGCGACAGGGCGGCAAATGATGGTATCGCTACGCTGGACGGTACGGGGAACGTGCCGTATGCGCAGCTTGGGAATGCGGTGCGGTCAAATCTTCTGCATAACTGGTACTTCGCAAACTGTGTCAACCAGAGAGGGCAGACGGCGTATACGGGTGCTGTGTATACGATCGACAGATGGAAAATGTCGGGAGCTTCGGCTGGCCTGACAGTGAACGGGGGCTACGTTGCCTGCAGCGCAGGAACAACGGTTCAGCATCCGCTGGAGGCAGATGTGATTGCAGCAATCACAGGCGTTCCGCTCACCTTTTCGATCCTGATGGACACCGGACTCGTGTATGGAACTGCTACCTATGACGGCAGCGCAAAGAGTTTTTACGGAAATGAAAACACCGCGGTGCGACTGCGTATCAGTAATATGGGGCATCCGTATATCACAGCGAATACGGCAGTCAACATTATTGCCGCCAAACTTGAACTGGGCTCTACGCAGACCCTCGCCCATCAGGAGAACGGTGCCTGGGTGCTGAACGAGATCCCCGATTTCGGAGAGGAACTGGCGAAGTGTCAGCGGTTCTACCAACTGTTCACGACTGCGGAAAAACGTCCCGCAGACAAACGTGATTTCCGACCGGAACTGCGCACCAACGCCACAAGCGCAAACACCGGAACGGTTGAGATTAACGGCGTGACCTACTACTACGCAAGCGCGGAGCTTTAAGGAGTTGCAAACATGGAAGATATGAATTTCTACAATAAGCACTACATCTCCGTGGATGATGCGGGACGAATCACAGACGGCTTTTCCGATGCTTTCCGCACTCCCTCTGATACAAACATCTGCATCAACGAACAGGGCGGCTATCAGTTCCGCCTGTTCCCCGGTGGCGAGGAGAATCCTGCGCTGTATGACGGGATGCACATGATCCCCCTCTACAAGTACGAAAACGGCAAGGTTGTGGAGCGTACCGATGAGGAGATCGATGCGGATATCGCCGCTCTTCCTGAGCCTCTGCCTACCGATGATGAAAGGCGAGACGCTCAGATCTTTTACACCGCTATGATGACAGACACACTGCTTGAGGAGGTTTAAGGAATGAAGACGAAAATCGCAAAATGGTACAAGCAGGGCCTGTGGAGTAAGGCCGTGGTGGCGAATGCCGTGAAGAAGGGCATTATCACTCCTGCGGACTATGAGGAGATCACCGGTGAGGTCTACGAGGAGGCATAAGCATGAAGCAGACGGATAACTTCAAACTGAATCTTCCGGAGCTGTCGGACAAGATCTCGCCCACGGCATTCAATGAGAACACCGTCAGAATCGATGAGATGCTTGCTAAGGGCGTGAGAATGGCCTGCGGTACATACACGGGAACCGGAGCTGCCACATGCAGCATCAGCACTCCCGGCTTTACCCCGATGGCTGTTCTGATGACCTGTTCGTACAGTTTTTCGGATGGATGGCATCTTTGGGTAGGTGCGGATCTGCCTTCCAAATACTACGAAGAAGTAAAGCTGCCCGACGGTTCAACAGGACAGGTCGCTCGTGACACTACTCTGCAGTTTACTCCTGCACAGGGCGGACTGTCGTGGAAATTGGCGACAACGGGACTTTCTCCTGCTGAGGAAGTGAACAATGCTTCCGGTACGGTGTATCAGTGGATCGCTTTTGGCCTGCCTGATGGAGTGTAAGGAGGATGAGCCATGAATGAATGGGCAGTATTTGGCGTCCTTGTAGCGGTTGCCGGGTTTCTCGCGGTGGTGGTTCCGCCTATTGTGAACCTCACGAAGAGCATCACCCGTCTCACGGTGGTGGTGGACAACCTGAGCAAGGATATGGAGCTTCAGCGTAAGAGCAACAGCAAGCTCTGGGCGCACAATGATGAGCAGGATGGGCGGCTGAACGATCACGAGACACGTATCCGGATTCTTGAGGAGACTGAGTGATGAAAAAGCTGATAGGCAAGATCAGCGCTGTTCCGCACCTCTTTGGGAAGCTCATCGTCCTGTGGTGTGTGGGATGCCGGACTGCGGCGAGCGTTTACGCTCTCCGCATCCTCTCCCGCACCGGTCATGACAGCGCAGGAGTGCTGGCAGTGATCCTCGGATTCTTTGGAGGAGAACTGCTGGTGCTGTGTCTCAACACGATCCTAAAGGAGAAGAAAAACAAAAAAGTGTCCGACCAGGACACGGAAGGAGATACACATGATTAAGCTTTTTATTTCTCAGCCTATGAGAGGGAAGACCGATGAGGAGATCCTTGCAGAGCGTGCGAATGCAATCCAGAGCGCAAAAGATGCGACAGGGGACGAGGTCGAGGTTATTGATAGCTTCTTTCGGGGGGCAGATTTGACTAAGCCTCTGGAGTATCTGGGGGAAAGCCTGAAACTTCTGGCAAAGGCGGATGTGGCGTATTTTGCTCCCGGATGGAGCAAAGCTCGTGGTTGCCTGATCGAGCATGAGTGCGCAGAACAGTACGGAATCCGACATATCGATGCATAAGGAGAAATTCATCATGAACAATTTTCTGAAGAAGCTAACCAGCAGGAAGTTTCTGCTGGCTCTGGTGGGCACTGTCAGCGGTCTGGCTCTGGCTCTCGGCGTGGAGGGCAGCGAGATCGAAAGAATTATTGGAACCGTGGGTGGTATCGTCACCGCCGCAGGCTCCATCGTAGCGTACATCAACGGAGAGGCCAGAATTGACGCGGCGGCTGTGGAGGGCGAAAACAATGGTAAACAGTCGTGATATTGCGCTGCTGCGACCTGATGTGGCAGCAAATTGCCGGAAGTGGCTGGAGCTGTGCAAAGAAGCAGGGTTGAACGTCCTTATCACGAATACCGTCCGCGACAAGGAGTATCAGGAGTACCTGTACGCCCAGGGGCGCACCCGTCCCGGCAGCATCGTCACCAACGGGAGAACGCCTACCTTCCACGCGGATACCGCAGGTCTGGCCTTCGATTTCTGCAAGAACGTCAAGGGTCATGAGTACGACGATGCGGACTTCTTCAAACAGGCTGCTGCCATTGCCAAGAAGATGGGATTCAGCTGGGGCGGTGACTGGAAGAGTTTTCCGGATGCGCCTCATATCCAGTGGGACAATCAGGGAGCATGGTCGAGCAAGATGATACTTGCCGGAAAGCTGCCGCCTGAGATGCCGCTTTGGGGAGAAAAAAAGGAGGAAACCGAAATGCGATATAACACTGTGAAGGAATGCCCGAGCTGGGCCCAAAAGACGATTCAGAAACTCGTGGATAAGGGTTATCTCTCCGGTAACGGTGAGGGACTGGATCTGAGCCACGACATGGTACGGCTGCTGGTGATTCAGGATAGAGCGGGTGTGTTTGATAAGGAGTGATGAGCATGAAAAATGCGAATCTGTATGCAGGCACTGAGCAGGTAAAAGACAAAAAGGTTGCCGGTCAGCACAATCCCGGTGAGGTCGGAACGAATCCGCCTATCACCACGCCTCCTGTTTCCACAGCAAGCGCCAGCTCCTATAACCCAATCAACAATCAGGTCTGGGGCGAGGGCGGCGGTGGCTACGATGCCCACATGGAACAGGCGCAGCAGGAGGCGGCAAAGAGAGAGAATGATCCATCTTACGGGCAGGCGTATACCAACGAGGGCTTGCAGCAGGCTGCGGGGAATGCCGGGATTGCGCCTGAGAGCCTAAATACGTATTCCCAGCATATGTCACCCGACACTTACACCGGCCGTACTGCAAAAGAGCATGATGCCGGTGCGGACGAGGCGTTGCTCGGCGATGGCGAATACGGGTATATTCAGTATGCCAAGGAGAAGTACGAAGAAGCGCGAAAGGCGGGAGACTCAGAGCTGATGGCCTACTGGCATAACGAGGCTGAGAAGGTTCGCGCGCGGCACAATTACTCCGGTGGTGCGGACGGTTCCATGTATATCACAAACGGAGAGATGGGTCTGAACACCAACTCCGGCGGAAACGGCATGCAGAGTGGCAACCTCCCATCCGGCTCAGGACAGAGCGGCGCAGGCGACGAAAGCGACCTGAAAGGTTTGCTGGAAGCGTGGCAACAGGCAGCTATGCAGCAGAGCGACGGCAAGATCGACTACGCGGTAGCGAAAGCTGTGGCAGATCTTGAACGTGCTTTGCAGGATGCGCAGCCCCAGTTCAAGGAACAGGCCGAGACCGTGGCTCGTGAGGAGCGACAGGCTCTGGACAATTCTGCGCTTTACGCGGAGATGCGTGGCGACAAGGGCGGCATCGGACAGGAGCAGTACAACTCCATCCAGAACACCGCCGC
>JAZSCY010000027.1:0-4436 GCA_045530875.1 Eubacteriales bacterium | reverse complement strand
TGTAGGCCAGGGTGAGCACCTGCTTTGTGATGCTGTCCACTACGATGGCGGGAATCAGCCCGTCCTTGTCGAATTTCAGAGAATCTATCTGTATCATGTGAAAAAATCCTTTCGATGGCATCATGCCCGCATGGGGATGCCGTTTTTGATCAGTTCCGCTTTCAAGTCAGGGATGGCCACTTCATTAAAGTGGAAGATGGAGGCGGCCAGGCCGGCATCCACGCCGGGGAGGGTTTGAAACAGTTTTGTGGAATCCCCGATGCATCCCGCACCGCCGGAGGCGATGACGGGGACGGATACGGCGCGGCACACCGCGTCCAGCATTTCCAGATCGAAGCCGTTTTTCACGCCGTCGGTGTCGATGGAGTTGACCACCACCTCTCCGGCGCCCTCGCCCACGCATCGCCTGATCCACTCGATGGCCTCCATGCCGGTGTTCTCCCGGCCGCCCTTGGCGAATACACGGAATACGCCATCCTCCCGCTTCACGTCCACGGAGAGAACCACGCACTGATCGCCGTATCGCTTGGCGGCCTCTCCCACCAGAGCGGGGTTGCGGATGGCACCGGAATTCACGCTGACCTTATCCGCGCCGCAGTTCAGCACCCGCTCAAAATCGGAGAGGGTGTTGATCCCCCCTCCCACACAGAGGGGGATGAAGATGGTTTTCGCTACCTCACAAAGAATATCGGTGAACAAAGCCCGTCCCTCCGCAGAGGCGGTGATGTCGTAAAACACCAATTCGTCCGCACCGTTGTCGCTGTAGTATTTGGCCAGCTTGACGGGGGAGGATACGTCGCACAGGCCGAGAAAATTCACACCCTTTACCACCCGTCCATCCCCGACGTCCAGGCAAGGGATAATGCGTTTTGTAATCATTTGGCTACCTCAATGGCTTCCTTCAGGGAGATGGCGCCGGTGTAATAGGCTTTACCGATGATGGCGCCGTACAGATTCCGCCCGGCCAGACGGCGCACGTCCTCGATGGACGATACACCTCCGGAGGCGATGATGTTCATGGAGAATCGCTCCGTCAGCACGCTGTACAAATCGTGATTGGTGCCGGCCATGGCTCCGTCCCGGGAGATATCGGTGCAGATCACGGTGCCCACGCCGATTTTCTCCAGGCGGGTGAGGAATTCCAGGGCATCGGTTTCGGATGTTTCCACCCAGCCGCGGATGGCCACCTTGCCGTCCCGGATATCCACGCCCACGGCGATGCGATCCCCATAGGCGGCAACGGCTTCTCTCAGGAAGGATTCATCCTGCAGGGCGGCGGTGCCGAGAATCACCCGATCCACCCCCGCGGTGAGATAGGCACGCACGGTATCCATCGTCCGGATACCGCCGCCCACCTCGGTAAACAATTCCGTCTCCCCAGCCAGGCGGCGGATGGTGTCCATGTTGGGGGTAGTGCCGGATTTGGCTCCTTCCAGATCCACCAGGTGGAGGCATGTTGCCCCTTGTGCGGCGAAATCCCGGGCTACGGAGAGGGGATCATGGTTGTATACGGTCATCTGGTTGTACTCGCCCTTGAGCAGCCGGACCGCCTTTCCTTCAAATAAATCAATGGCAGGGAAGATCAGCATACCGTGCCCTCCGTTTCACAAAATGCCCGCAGGATGTTCAACCCCACGGTGCCGCTTTTCTCCGGATGGAATTGGCATCCGAATACGTTGCCTCGCTGGGCAGCGGCGGTGAGAGGCGCACCGTATTCTGCGGTGGCGATCACGTGATCCCCATCGCACGCCGCATAATAGGAATGGACGAAATATACGTGCTCTCCCTCGTTCACGTAGCGGAACAGGGGACTCTTTTCTCCCGGGAAGGACAGGGCGTTCCATCCGATGTGGGGGATTTTCAGTCCGTCGGGGATCACGTCCGCGATGGGGCGGATCTCCCCGGGAATCAGTCCCAGTCCCCGGTGAATGCCGTACTCATATCCGGTGTCAAACAGCAGCTGCATGCCCAGACAAATGCCGAGCAGGGGCTTGCCCGCCTTGGCTTCCTCGATGAGAATGCGATCAAGGCCGCTGTCTGCCAGCTTTTTGGCCGCATCGCCGAAAGCACCCACGCCGGGGAGGATAATTTTATCCGCATCCCGCAACGTCTGGGCATCTGCCGTCACGATCGCATCCGCACCGATGGCGATGAGGGAACTTTTCAGGGAAAACAGATTGCCTACGCCGTAGTCCACAATGGCGATCATGCGAGAACCCCTTTCGTGGAGGGAATCTCCTCCCGGAAATCGGGATCGATGGCCACCGCCGCCCGCAGAGATCGGGCTACGGATTTGAATGTACCCTCGATGATGTGGTGGGAATTTTCCCCGGCCATCTGCCGGATATGGAGGGTGATGGCGGCACAGCGCACGAAACCGAGGAAGAATTCCTTCACCAGTTCCGTATCAAAGGTGCCCACCTTCTCCGTGGGGATGGCCAGATCGTATCCCAGATAGCCCCGGCCGCTCAGATCCACTGCGGTGAGGATCAGCGCCTCATCCATGGGCAGGATTTTGTCACCGTAACGGCAGATGCCCCGCTTATCGCCCAAGGCGGCGGCAAAAGCCTGACCGAGGCAGATACCGATGTCCTCCACGGTGTGATGATCGTCCACGTAGGTGTCCCCCTCGCACTTCACAGTCAGATCCATTCTGCCGTGGGAGGCAAACAGCGTCAGCATGTGGTCCAGAAATCCCACGCCGGTGTCGATCTCGCTCTTGCCCGTTCCGTCCAGATTCAAATACAGGGTGATCTCCGTTTCCGCTGTGCGGCGGGTGATGGTTGCTTCTCTCATAACTTCTCCTCCAATATGGTGTGAAGGGTTTGGAGCAGTGTGTCCATCTGCTCCCTTGTGCCGATGGTGATGCGGTTGTAGTCCGCGATTCGCTCGCTGTCGAAGTGGCGGACCAGAATACCCCGCTCCTTCAGCGCAAGATAGATTTTACCGCCATCCATTCCCGGATGACGGGCAAAGACGAAGTTGGTGCGGGAAGGCGTCAGGGTGAAGCCCATTTTTTCGAGCTGTACCGCTGTGTATTCCCGATTGTCTATGATGGTTTGGCAGTTTTCTTTTGTGTACGCCTCGTCCTCCATAACGCCCAGTCCCGCCGCCATGGTCATGGCGTTGATGTTGTAGGGATTGGTGGAGTATTTGATGGTATTCAGATCCCGGATCAAATCGGGACATCCCACCCCAAAACCCAGCCGTGCTCCCGCCATGGAACGGGATTTGGAAAAGGTCTGCGTCACAAGCAGATTGTCGTACTTCCGGATCAGGGGCACACAGCTCTCCGTGCCGAAATCCACATAGGCCTCATCCACGACCACCACCGTGTCCGGATTGCGGCGGAGGATCTCCTCGATCTGATCCCGCGTCAGGGCCATACCTGTGGGTGCGTTGGGATTGGCGATAAAGATGGTCTTGCCCAGGCCGTAATAATCCTCTGCCCGGATGGAAAAATCCTCCGCCAGCGGGATCTTTGTGTACGGCACGCCGTTGATTTCCGCGAAAACGGAATAAAATCCGTAGGTAATGTCCGCAAAGGCGGCGGGGTGATCTTGATCGCAGAAGGCCATAAAGGCAAAATTCAGAATCTCATCGGATCCGTTGGTCAAAAGAACCTCCTCAAAGGATACCCCCAGCCGCTCTGCCACCGCTTCGGTCAGGGTGCGGCATTCGGGATCGGGATAGAGCTGGAGATTCTTCGCCGCTTCAGCGGCGTATTGTATAGCCTTCCCGGAGGGCGGGAAGGGAGATTCGTTGGTGTTTAGTTTGATGTACTGTCGGGCTTTCGGCTGCTCGCCCGGTGTGTAGGGGATGAGATTTTTATATTTTTCGCTGAAGAAACGGCTCATTTGTCCTCCTCCAGGCGAATGATTGCGCTTTTTGCATGAGCAGTCAGTCCCTCTTTTTCGGCGAAATAGGCCACATCCTTGGCCACCCGGGAAAGAGCGTCCTTGGTATAGTAGGTGTACTGGGTTTTCTTCACAAAATCGTCCACGGAGAGGGGGCTGGAGAAACGGGCCGTGCCGCTGGTGGGCAGGGTGTGATTGGGCCCGGCGAAATAATCTCCCAGCGCCTCAGGGCAGTTGCGCCCCATGAAGATGGAGCCCGCGTGACGGATCCGATCCAGATAATCAAAAGGATTGTCCACGCACAACTCCAGATGCTCCGGGGCGATCTCGTTGGCGATCTCGATGGCGGTATCCAGATCCGGCGCCACGATGATCTTGCCGTTGTTGTCGATGGACACCCGTGCGATCTCTGCCCGGGACAGTTTCGGGATCTGTTCCTCCAACTCTGCCTGCACCGCGGCGGCCAAATCCGCAGAATCGGTGACCAGCACAGCGGAGGCCATCTTGTCATGCTCCGCCTGGGACAGCAGATCCGCCGCCAGATGACGGGGAGAGGATTTGCCGTCGGCCACGATGAGG
>JAZSCY010000119.1:0-3602 GCA_045530875.1 Eubacteriales bacterium | reverse complement strand
GATAATTTTGCTGTTATTTTCGACCTTACCTGCCGCAATTTTTGCTGCTGCATCATGGATATGCAGCTGAATCCTTTGCAAAAAATCCCGTACTCCTATGTGGATACACTCTCCTTCCCGGAGAATTTCGAGAGATTTTTGCAGGATGTATCCCACTACCTAAATGGAAACATGGATATGCAGCATTGTGTCGGTGTGGGCGTTTCCGTCCCCGGTCCCTATTTCCCGGACACGGACACTACACTTTGTCCCAAGCATCCCTATCTTGAATCCGTCCATATCGCATCCGCAATCCACCGACATCTGCCGGACATTCCTTTGTTCATTGAAGCCGGTTACAATGCGGCCGCCGCATCGAATATCGCCTCTATTCCTGACTATAAGGACAAAACCATACTGTACTGGTGTATTTCCGATACGTCTATACACGGTGCGGTAATTCACCACAACGAACTCCTTCGGGGCGCGCATTATCTGGCCGGTGACTTTGGCAATATGATCGTTTCCCCGGCGAAGATTTTAAGCGCTTCAGTCAAACCCGCCAACCAACTGGAAGACAACGCTCTGGAGTTGGCTCGGGCCATTCACAACGTGATCCGCATTCTGGACCCGGATACAATTATCCTGGAATGCACCATGTATGAAAACGGAGCCGATTTTGCCGGTCTTATTCGGCAGATGCTTCAGGAGAAGTTTGATTTTACGGAAAACTCTCTCCCCCAGATCACCGTTGTGTCCGAGAGCACCCCCCACGCCTACCGCGGCCTTACCATGCATCTGCGTGAAAGTTGGCTGCGCGACAGAGTATTCCGCGATAAAGAGTAATCCCCGCGTCATCCCCGCGTCATCCCCGCGTTTTCCCCACAAGCCGAGCATCCTCCCCGGGTGTTCTCGGCTTGTTTTTTGGGTGTTGTGCATATTCTATTGCATGCCCTTGGGGAGTGTGATATAATATATTTGTATAATGCTTGACGCTTCCTTTCCCGCATTCCACTATTACAACAAATACGGATGGTATTTATGCTGCACGAAAACGCCAATGCAAAAATTAACTTATTTTTGGACATCACGGGACGCCGGGAGAACGGCTACCATGAGCTGCACAGCTGTATGCAGACGGTCGGGCTGTGCGACACGATTTCCGCTGAAATTCTTGAGGCCGAGAACACACAAACTATAACGATCCGCTGCTCCGATCCCACCTTGCCCACCGACGAGAAAAATCTTGTCTGGCGGGCGGCGCAAATGTACATGCAAGAGGCAAATATTCCCGCTTACAATCTGGATATTCGTATCGAGAAGCGGATCCCCGTATTCGCCGGGCTGGGTGGCGGCAGTGCGGATGCGGCGGCTATACTTCGCCTTCTGAACCGCCATTACAAGAATGCTTTATCCATGGAGCAGTTATTGGCACTGGGAGCAAAATTGGGTGCGGATGTTCCCTTCTGCATTCACGGAGGCACCTGTCGGTGTGAGGGCATCGGCGATATACTCACGCCCATCGTCGTACACCCGGATTACACCGTTCTGATTGCTAAGAACGGTGACGGCGTTTCCACTGCCGAGGCATTCCGCATGCTGGACGAGGCATATGAAGCCACACCTCATGAAATCCGCTCCGCCGAAAATGTCTATTCCGCGCTGGCAGCCAACAATGCGCCTGCTCTGCGAAACTGTACCTACAACGCTTTTGAAGAAGTAATCCTTCCCATTCGCCCGTTGGCACAGGAATTAAAGAATATCATGAATGCCTATGGCGCCGTATGCACACAAATGAGCGGAAGCGGCCCTTCCGTATTCGGTATTTTCCTTTCCGACGCGCGGGCCGAGGTATGTGCCAGCACTTTACGCAAAAAAGGGATTTTCGCTGTGGCATGCCGCACAGTATCCTGATACAACAAAAAGTCGATGTCCGAAGACATCGACTTTTTTATTTCTGCGTGCTTTACAGTTTCTTTTCTTCCGCGGCAACTTCATCCGGTATTACCTCAGGTAAAGCAAACCAGAAAGTACTGCCATGGCCTACCTCACTGCGGACACCAAACTCTGCGCCGTGCAAAAGAAGTATATTCTTCACAATGGACAGACCCAAGCCGGTGCCGGTGACAGAACGCTTGTAATAATTTTTCACCTTGTAGTATCTGTCCCAGATATGAGGCAGCTGATCGGGAGGAATTCCCTCACCGGTGTCGCTGACCTCAATGCGGCACTGCCCCTGCTCTGTGATCTGACGTATCACTACCACCTTATCCGCACCGGTATAATTGATGGCATTGTTGATCAAATTGTACACCACTTGCAAAATCCTCAAAGGATCTGCGTAAATATACACTTCCCGCTCACACAGGAATGTGATAGTGTATCCATCGTGCGTGCGCAGTTTATTATACCGCTCCATCGTACGGCGCACAGTATCCGTCAGAGAAAACAATCTGCACTCCAACTTACCCGCCCCGCCGGTCATGGTGGAAATATCCAGAATGTCACTGACCAGATCGCTCAGGTGCTTTGTTTCGTCTATTATGATCTGCATGTTCTCCGGCGTCATCTCACCGGGAATATCCCGCATGACTTCACTGTAGCCGGAAATCATGGTCAGTGGCGTACGAAGATCGTGGGAGATGTTGGCGATCAGTTCCTTCTGCATAGCATCAATGGCAGACAGTTCCCTGGCAGCATAGTTCAAAGCCTCTCCCAACTCTGCTGTTTCACGGGAATTCCCACCGTCAAAGCAAACATCGTAACTGCCGAGAGCCAACTTGTGTGCCTCCCTGCTCATCTGGGTGATCGGACGGGAAATATGTTTGGACAAGAACAGCGCAAATCCGGCGGCATTTATCAGCAAGATCACCGTAATGATTCCAAGCTGAACCGCCAGCGTGCGGGTGGTATTTCCTACCGGTTCAATCTCTGCATTCAGCACAATCAGGTAGGAGGATCCGGCGGTGGTTGTCAGCCGGGAGGAAATGATGCTTTCCGGCACATCGGGGGTATGCTGTGAAACAAAGAAATTCTCTGAAATCCGCTCCGTATAATAGGTATCCTCACGTGCACCAGCATACAGGCGATTCAGCAGAGAGTCTGAGGAAACATTATGGATGATACAGCTGCCATGTATGTGGGAATTGGCACGCATAATGGCATCCCGCCCCATAATCTCATACACGGAAATGCATACATCGTTCTTTCTTGAGAGCTCGTCGGTCACATCCTGCAGATTGTGTGATCCTACCTTCCCCGCCACCGTGACCGATGTGGATCGCAGTTCATGCTCCTTGATGGCTACGTACATCGGTTTCAGCAAAAACAGATGGAACACCCACAAAATCACAAGAACAGCTGCCACAAATACAGCCATAACCGCAAAGATCTGGCCTCGCAGTCCCTGCTTATTTTTCTTTCTTTCTCTCATAAGATCTTTCCCGTATCAAAGCGGTAACCGACACCGCGCAGAGTAACGATATACTCCGCATACTTGCCCAAACTGCGACGAAGCAATTTGATATGGGTATCCAGTGTCCGATCATCGCCGAAATAGTCGTATCCCCAAACTTCAGAAAGAAGACGGTCTCTCGTCAAGGCGATGTTTCTGTTCTTCAACA
>JAZSCY010000097.1:0-2437 GCA_045530875.1 Eubacteriales bacterium | reverse complement strand
TCCTCGCTGATGGTGAAGGACAAATACCGATTGGCCGGCGCACTCACCGTATACCGCATGGCCTCCAGAACCGCCGGCGTCAGCCGCAGATAGATATGTGCGGTGCCGTCGTCGATCTTATCCTCTGTATGGCGTACGTTTCGCAGGCAATCCCCGCAAAGGATCCGCCCGTTCATCACGTCTATATAGAAAGGCTTGTCCTGCCGGGCATCGCAAAGGTCGCATCCGGTTAGATCGGGACGGAATCCTTCGATGGAGGCACAGCGCAATTCAAAGGCCGCCTTGATCTGGGCCAGGGGCAGATGCTCCTTCTTGGAAAGAGCATACAGCGTATTCAGAACCAGTTGCAGAAGTTCCTCATCTCCCACGCCCTCCACAGCCATTTCCGCCGCCACATCGCACAGATAGGAGGCCAGAGCCAGCTTGTTCAGATCCAGGCGGAGATCGAAAAAACTCTCCGTCAGAGCGCTGTCGGATATGTAATAATACCCGTGGGATTTCCGCAGCACAAAAGAACTGTAGCAAAACAACTGGGTAGCCGGCATATGCTTGCTTTTCAGACTGCGCACACCTTTGCCGGATATGCTGATGCGCCCCATTTCCTCGGTGATGACCGTAAGGATCTTATCGTACTCACCCGTCTGGATCTCCCGTACGACCAATCCGCGAACACGAATCTGTTCCATAAAACTCACTCAAGATTTTTCAAATTAAAGCCGAAATTGTTGAGGCTCATGTCGCTATCGCGCCATTTTTCCTTCACTTTCACCCACAGATTCAAATAGACTTTGATACCGAAGAACCGCTCCAGATCCTCTCTTGCGTAGGTGCCAATCTTCTTCAAAGTCTCACCGCCCTTGCCGACGATGATGCCCTTATGGGACTGCTTCTCGCAAAAGATCTCGGCACGGATGCGGATGATATCCTCTTCTTCCTTGAATTCTTCAATCATCACCGCCGTACCGTGGGGGATCTCGTCGGACAGAAGCCGCAGAATCTTCTCACGGATGACCTCCGCCGCGATCTGTCTCTCCGGCTGATCGGTGGCAATATCCTCCGGGAAGAACCACACGCCCTCGTGCAGGAATTTTCTCGCTTCTTCCATGACGATTTCCACGTTCTTTCCCTTTTCCGCGCAGGTGGGAACAAAGGCGTCGAAATCGTGGAGAGCCGCATATTCGGCAATGGTCTGGGCCAGTTTTTCCCGATCCACCAGATCGATCTTATTCAGAACGAGGATGGCCGGCAGTTTGCTCTGTTTGAGATTCTCGATGATGCGTTTCTCCGTTTCGCCGGCAGGATAGCCCGCCTCGGCGATCATGATGGCCGCATCCGCTCCGCCCAAAGCGGTGGATACGGATTTCATCATAAAGCTGCCCAGTTTATTTTTCGGTTTGTGGATACCGGGGGTGTCCATAAACACAAACTGATCGCATCCTTCGGTGAGAATACCGGTAATGCGGTTGCGGGTGGTCTGGGGCTTGCTTGACACGATGGCCACCTTTTCGCCCAGCATGGCATTCATAAGGGTGGATTTGCCCACATTGGGACGGCCTACGATGGCGATAAACGCTGTTCTTTTATCGGTTGCAAATGTATGTTCCATGATTATTTTCCTTCTGTCAATTTCAGTTTTTTCATAATTTCCCGCTGGCGCTCGCACATGATCTCCTCGTCCTCCGGGGATCGCTCGTGATCGTATCCCAAAAGATGAAGAACGGAGTGCACGCACAGAAAGGCGGCTTCCCTCTCAAAACTGTGTCCCAAGTCGGCGGCCTGCTCTTCCGCTCTTTCCAGGGATAAAACGATGTCGCCCAGTTCTATCCGGCCCTCCCCCAGGGGAGTCTCGCCGGCATGAAAATCGTACAGCGGGAAGGACAGCACATCCGTGGCAGAATCCTTCTCCCGATAGGTGCGGTTCAATTCCCGGATTCCTTCGTTATCCGTAAACGTCAGGGAGATCTCTGCATCGCGCTGAAAATTCTCGCAAAGCAAAGCGGTGCGGATCGCCTTTTTCAAAAGATGGCGGAGGCGGAATCCCGTTTTTCTTTTGTTTTGATTGTCGGAGTAATAGATTTTTACTTTCATTTCGTTCCCTCTTTCCGCACACGGGCAGCATGAAACCGCTTCTTTTCCTCCGGCCGCTTGTCCGAGACTCGCTGACGGCGCTCCCGATCGTCCCGGTCGTAGGCCATGATGATCTTCTGCACCAATCGGTGACGGACCACATCCCGCTCGGAGAATTCATGGACGGCGATGCCCTCAATGTTCTTCAGAATACGCACTGCCGCCGCCAGACCGCTCTTTTTGCCGTCGGGCAGATCGGTCTGGGTAAGATCGCCTGTAACCACGATCTTGGAACCGTTGCCCAGACGAGTCAAGAACATCTTCATCTGTTCCTGGGTGGTATTCTGCGCCTCATCCAGGATGATGAAGG
>JAZSCY010000076.1:0-6102 GCA_045530875.1 Eubacteriales bacterium | reverse complement strand
CGGCGCTCAGGTTTCCCATTCTCATCGCTCTACCAACAGAATGTGGAAGCCCAACATCAGAAAAGTCAAGGTAAATGACAACGGCACGCACAAGACGGTTGCTGTATGCACCCGCTGCCTGCGTTCCGGTAAGGTTAACCGCGCTTAATCTGATTTTAGCCTGTGTTTTCACAGCGGCAGAGATAATCCCACCCACGGTGGGATTTTTTGCTTTTCACCGAAAGGGGGAGAATGTGCTGAAAAACTGTATCGCCGTGATCGGCCAGGGGGCGGCACCGTTCCGGGAGGCGCTTGCCCGTTTGTGTGCGGATGTGCTGATGCTCCCGTCCTGCCCGGGGATGGACCCACGCGTGGCATGCCATCCCGATATGCTGATGACGGTTATCGGTCGGGACGTGATCGTTCCGGGAGCGTATGCCTGTCAGAAAAATGTTTCGCCCCTGCTGGATGTACTCCATCGTCGGTGCGGCTGCCGTATAGTGGGTGCCGATCCCACCCCAGGAGATACCTATCCGGCAGATGCGGCATACAACAGCCTTTCCTTCGGCACAACGCTGTACGGAAAGCTGTCCTCACTCTCGCCGGATATTTTGCGGATCGCCGCCGCATGCGGTATGGATACGGCGGACGTGCGGCAGGGATATACGGGATGTTCCGCTCTCTCTTTCGGGGATGTTCTGCTCACCGCCGATCCCTCTATCCGGGATGCGGTCGTTGCCCGGGGCGGGGAAGTGCTTTTCCTGACGCCCGACGGAATTCGTCTGCCCGGATACAATGCCGGATTTATCGGCGGTGCGGGGGGATATGTGCGAGGCAACGCCGTCTTTTTCGGAGACGTGAGGCGCCATCCCGACGGGGAGCGGATCGTGGATGTATTAGTCAGTCGGGGAATCACCTGCCACGCTTTATCGGAGGATCCGCTGACGGATTTCGGGGGGATCAAATTTTTTCCTCATCTGGCGTAATTTTGCCCCTCGTTCTTGCAATGGCCGGACAAATATGCTACAATGCATCTGTAAAACCGCATATAAGGAGCAGCCTATGAAAAGCGATGTAATTTATCTCCGTCCCGGTGAGGACGATATTACCCTGACTACCTATATCTCCAACGACGAGCCGGAATTGAAGATGCCCCCGCGCCCTGCCATCGTGGTAATCCCCGGCGGCGGATACCGTTTCACATCCGACAGAGAAGCGGAACCCATTGCCAAAATGTTTATTGCTGCGGGATTCCAGGCGTTTATTCTCCGCTATTCCGTGCAGGAAAAGGCTCTCTTCCCCCGTCCGCTGGTGGAGGCATCCCGTGCCGTGGTTCACGTGCGGGAAAATGCGGAGGCATACAACGTGGATCCCGACAAGGTGTTCGTCATCGGCTTTTCTGCCGGCGGTCATCTGGCCGCATCTCTTGGTACTCTCTGGCATAAGGATTTCGCCAAAGCATCCCCCGATATGAAGCCGGGTATGAACCGCCCCACCGGCATGATTCTCTCCTATCCCGTGATCACCTCCGGCCCCTTTGCCCACCGGGGATCCTTCAACAATATTCTTGGGGAAAAGGCCACCGACGAGGAAGCCCTTCGCGCCTATTCGCTGGAATGGCAGGTGGATGAGAATACCGTGCCCACCTACATCTGGCACACCACCACGGATACCACCGTGCCCGTGGAGAATACGCTTATGTTTATGCAGGCGCTTGCCGCCCACAAAATCCCCTTTGAGGCCCATATCTTCCCCAAAGGCCCTCATGGACTATCCCTGGCCAATGAACAGACCGGCTGCGGCAATCCGGCATTGATCGTCCCCGACGTGGCCCAGTGGATCTACGAGGCCATCGACTGGACAAAGCGCGTGTGAATCTGTGATTTTATGAAATATCCGCTCTGTTTTTGTGCAAAACGTGCATAAAAACAGAGCGGATTTGTTTTTTTGTTGGGCGAAATGTGCAAAAATAGGTGACAAATTTCATCATTTCGCCGATAAAGAACTTCTTGACAGGTGGGGGGATTTCTTGGTAAAATATAATTGAAAGAACAGGTGCGCGACTGTTTTTTCATAAAATTAAATAAGGAGGACTTTTCTATGAAGAAAAGACGATTGACGATGGCTGTGCTTGCTTTGCTGACCGCCCTTCTTCTGGCCTTGCCGGTGATTGCGGAAAGCACCCTTGGGAATGTGGATGCAGAAAAGCCCCCCGAGGAAACAGAAACCTTTGCTGGGTGTGGCCGTAAGCACGGATATGAAGACACAGTTTCTTTCGTAGTAGATTTTGGCGGAACACGCCGTGTCTGCAAGCATTCCGATACCATTACGTATTTTGATACGGACACAAGTGAGAGCGGTTTTCTCTGTGTCGCATGCGGATATACGGAGAAGTATGAAGGCAAACTGCTGACGGCATCCAGTGCCAATATAGTAACATCTGCGGCTATACGCAGTGTTTGTAATCACATCTATTCCGGTTGGGGTCGGATTTCGTCCACCCACCACGAACGTACGTGTACTCTTTGCCAACATCCGGAACAAGCAGAGCACGTTCGCATCGATGAAACCTGTGAAACACATGAGCACTGCAGGGATTGTTTGACGCATGAGGACAGTTGGGCCAATAAACTCGAACACCACATGGTGTGGGAATACGATTGGCTGATGGAGGAATACGGAAATTATCACGATTACCGCTGCGATAGGTCTATTCCCGGTATTTACTATTGCGGTCATGTTGGGACTGAGGATCAGCCGTGTACATGGAGTATCTGGTATTATACGGCTGCCGTGAACGGTGTTCATACAGAGCACAGAGAGTGTGTTCTTTGCGGTATTTGGACTGACTATGAAGAATACCCATGTTCCATTAACTTAGGTTACTGTTTTTATTGCAGAAATGTGAACTACTAACCTAAAACCAAATCCCCCTCGGATTTCTCCGAGGGGGATATTTTGCGTTATGGTTCGTTCAGCGGTGCGGCAGAATTTTCCGCCATTCGCCGGCGGCGCCAGTCACCAATGCGGCACAAGACCGCCCAAACGCCTGCACATATTACGAATACAACCAGAAAAATGCCTGTCTGCACCCGGGGCGGATATCCCATGCCGTAGGCGATCAGGGCGGCTGTCACGGCGGGAATCGTCCGTGCCGGTGCTCCCATGGATCGGAAATGAAGAAGCAGCAGAGATACAACGGTACACATCCCCCATAAAACGGGCATCAGATCAAGGAGAGCAAAGCGCATACGTTCCTCCGGTATGGATGAAATGCAGCTTTGTGGATCAGTATCCGATGGCGTCGATCTTCAAAGTACCGTTTTCCGGTACCAGCGAGAATACCAGCGTGCGCACCGCATCGCTGGGGATATCCCGACGGAAGGTGCCGTCGTTTTCATGGATGGCGTAGGACACATAATACACAAAACTGTCGCCTGCGGTATCCTCCGTGCGCTCCACCTCCTCCAGAAGAATGTTGTAGATCTTCTGGGGAGCAAATCGCTCGTAGGGCAGGACTCTTTTATAGTATGTGTCCGTGAAGAAGGAATTATACATCTGTGCATCCCCGAAAAGGATACTTTCGATGTATCGGGTGAGAAGGATCACGGCCTCGCCCTGGGCGGTCATGGCCTCCTCCGACTCCAGCGTGACAGTTTCAGGCCCGCGGCGCAGATGGATGCGGCGATCCAATTCCAGATAGGAGGCGTCCTCAAAGATGTTGGCATCGTAATCCGCATATTCGAATTCCGACTCGGGCAGATGGCCTGTGTAGGTGGGGATCGGCCCGTCCATTTTATGAGGAACGGTGAACAGATCGGGAATGCTGAGCAGAACGCCGCTGAGGATTCCCAAAAAAACGGCGATGCCGATCCCGATGAGCATCCGGCGCTTTTTCAGCAGATTGTCCTGATGTGAGCTGTTTTGCATGCTATATCCCTCACCAATGTCAGTTTCCGTTTATGTAGGAGAGAAGGTTGTCCCGACCCAATTCGATGCCCAGCAGATTGTCCTCCATGCCCTCAAATTCCACGGTGATATAGCCGTCGTATCCGGCTCCCTTGAGAAGGCGGATGCTCTGGGCGATCTTTGCCTCACCGTGGCCGATGATGGCGCCGCGGAGATAGTTGCCCGCCCGGGTACGGAACCAGCCCCGACCGGGGTTTGGCAGCATCCCGCTCTTGTAATGGAAATCCTTGGCATGCACATGCACCGCATAGGGCGCCAGAAGGGATACGGACAAGGTAGGATCCTCATCCGCGCACATGAAATTGCCCAGATCCACTAGGGCTCCGAAATTGGGATGGGCCACGGTGTTGATCAGCTTTTCCACACGGGCCGCATCCTGGGAGAAGTAGCCGTGGTTTTCCGTCATGGTGCCGATGCCTTTCTGCTCGGCATAGGCGGCAATCTCATACACCGCCGGAGCAGTGACCTTCAGAGAATCGTCGTATCCGCGGCAGATTTTCGTGCCGGAGAATCCACGGGTGATGTCGTGCCGCATCCGTGCCGCACCCATATCCGCCGCCAGATCCACCAGACGCTTTACCCGCTGGATTTCGGCCTTCGTGTCGCCGCCGCATCCGTTCAAAAAATCCGCGCCGACGCAGAATGCTACGATTTCCAGTCCGCGCTCCGCCGCCTTGTCCCGGATTCGCTTGGCACCGTCCGGATCTTCCATCCAAGCGCCTTCCGTGAATTCCATGCCGGCAAAGCCCATATCTGCCGCTTTGTCGATGATGCCCAGATAGCCGAGCCTGTCGGGGTGATTGTATCCGCCGAAGCTGTAGGAGGTGACTGAGAGTTTCATAATAAAAATCTCCTTACATTACATAGTATGTGGTAGATCTGCATAGAGTATGACAGATGGGATATCTACTGCTATTATACAGCCGGCGGGTGTGGATTGCAAGGGCAAAGGCGGGTTTTTTGCCCCTCAGCACGGGGAAAATAAAAAAGTTCTTGACAAATCAACATCTGCATCTTATAATGATACTGGTATTTTTTGAGTTTTACCGTCGGATAAAACAATCATCATAACTGAAGCGGGAACATCTTCGTTCCCCGGGAGGAAACAAAATGTTTGAAAAGATCAAGAATCTTCTGGTAGAAGAATTGTCCGTTAAGGAAGAGGATATTACCTTGTCTGCCGAGCTGGTCAACGATCTGGGTATCAATTCCCTGGAGCTGGCTGATCTGGTTCTTCTGTGCGAGGAGAGATTTGACATCGAGATCGGTGATGACGATATCCATAAGTTCGTAACCGTAGGCGACGTGGTAGATTACCTCAGCGCTAAGGCAGACGAATAATCCATGAATCAGAATCGGATTCAGGTGCGGGGCGTTTTCTTTGATAACGTCACGCTGGACGAGGCGGCGCATCTGCTCCGCGCGGCAGCGCGGGAAAACAGAAGCGGCGTCTCTGTTTTTACCCCCAATTCCGAGATCGTGCAGATGTGCCTTGAGGATCCTTCCATGATGGAGATCATCAACGGCGGCGGGATGGTTGTTCCCGACGGCATCGGCGTTGTCAAGGCGGCGCGGATTCTGGGCACCCCTCTGAAGGAGAAGGTGGCCGGTGTGGATCTGGGCCGACGGGTGATCGCCTTTGCGGCGGAGGAAGGGTATCCGGTAGCTTTGGTGGGCGGCAAACCCGGCGTGGCTGAGGATGCGGCATCCGCCTTGCGGGAGGTATATCCGGAATTGAATGTCTGTCTGACGGCGGATGGGTATTTTAAAAAAGAGGGCGAGGAAAACGAGGCGGTGCTCTGCCGTATAAGAGAAAGCGGCGCACGGATCGTGTTCGTTTGCTTCGGTGCCCCTGCACAGGAAAAGTGGATCGCACAGAACCGGGACAAGCTGCCCAGGGTGAATCTGCTTTTGGGCCTTGGCGGGTCGCTGGATGTGTATTCCGGCCATGTAAAGCGTGCGCCGGCTATCTTTGTCCGACTGGGCCTGGAATGGCTGTACCGTCTGCTCAAGGAGCCGAAACGGATCGGTCGTATGATGAGTTTGCCCAAATTCTACTTCGGTACGTGGAAGTACAAGTTGTTTGGTAAACAAAAAGGAGATGCACGCTGAGCGGCATCTCCTTTATTTCCCATCAATCCGGATAGACGGTGC